>JAOUJX010000390.1 GCA_029882955.1 Gammaproteobacteria bacterium | reverse complement strand
CGATGCCGGTAACCGGCCCGCACCGATGGTATTGAGGGTAGATTTACGACAGTTATCGATGCTGGAATGCATTAAAGAACTAGAGCGGCAGGGTGTTTCGGGGCAAGCGCATGAGAAGGTAGAAACCGCTCTGGTACTGGATAAACCCTGTCATATTACCTCTATTGAAGCATTTCGAGATGGTTTGCTAAGCGTTCAGGATGCCGCAACACAACTGGCAGCCGGATTACTCGATTGCCAACCGGGTATGCGCGTGCTCGACGCCTGTGCGGCACCCGGAGGGAAAACCGCGCATATACTCCAGGCCAGCCATGACCTTGATCTGGTAGCGGTCGACCAGGATCATAATCGCCTGAAATTAATTGACGAAAACCTCATTAGAACAGGCGGTAAGGCCAAATTGATATGTGGTGATGCCGCTAATCCGAAGGATTGGCACGATGGAAAATTGTTTGACCGGATATTAGCCGATGTGCCCTGTTCAGCCAGTGGCGTTATCCGTCGTCACCCCGATATCAAATTATTAAGGCGAGCCAGCGATATTGATGGACTGGTTTCCCAGCAACGACGAATACTGACGGCGCTGTGGGATTTGCTCGAACCGGGTGGTAAGTTGCTCTACAGCACCTGTTCTATATTTAAGGACGAAAACGAACGGCAAATCGACTGGTTTGTGGAATCTAATGATAATTGTTCGGTGATTGGGCCGAATTCAGTACAATGGGGCGAACAACGACCGTGGGGGCGTCAGATATTACCGGGATCGGAAAATATGGATGGCTTTTATTACGCCTGCCTGCAAAAGGCGGTGACGGGCGCGAGTCGCTGAAAATGACGGGTGTCGTCAATTCCATTTGCCGCTCTGTTGCTTTAATGGCACTGGCCTTGCCGGGCTGGGCCGACGAAAAGCCGGTATTTGAAGTACAGCAAGCCAGGTTTGTGCTCGAGGAAACGCTATTACTGCTTGATTCGAAGATATCAATCGAATTGCCCGATTATATCTCCATCGCTATCGACCAGGGTTTTGCTGTGCCACTGAGTTTTGAAGTGGAAATTCTTGAAACCAGAAAATACTGGTTCGACAGGAAGGTAATCTCGCTTAAACAGCAGTACCTGTTGCACTACCTGCCAATGCTGGATTCCTATGTGATATCTGATATTAACAATAGTCAGCGGCATTATTTCGATAGTCGAAAGGAGGCGGTCAATTCCCTGAAAGTTATTTATCGCTATCCGATGCTGGATATAGGGAATATCAATCGGGATCTGTCGGTTTATGCGCGGATGCGTTTTGGGCTCGATGTCGAAGAGTTGCCACTTCCGTTGAAATCCAGCTCGCTCTGGGATAAAGACTGGGGTTTACAAAGCGAGTGGTTCCCCTGGGAGATTGACCGGACCCAGCCATGAATAAGACACTACGCAATACTGTATCGGTTCTGGCAGTGGCTATTCTGCTCGTCGCTTCTCTATATTTAATTAGTGATGCAACGTCAAACTCAGCCAGCTTTGGTAAGTATTATCTCTGGTTGATGTTTTTTAATGCGCTGGGTCTGGTCTTTCTGCTGGGCCTGATTATCTATAATGTCTACCGGTTGATCGTTCAGTATCGTTTAAAAACGATTGGCTCGCATCTCACCGCACGCATGGTGGGAGTATTTGTTTTGTTGACGATTATTCCAGTCAGCGTGGTCTATTACTTTTCGCTTAGTTTCCTGCATCGTAGTATTGATAGCTGGTTTGATGTCGGCATCGAAACTGCGCTCGAAGATTCGTTGCAGCTCGGGCGTAGCGCGCTCGATTTACGCAAACGCGAAGCACTCAACAAAACTCTCGATATTGCAGGTGAAATATCCGATATTGATGACAGTATATTAATTGTTTATCTGGACGAGGCGAGGGAGAGGCATAATGCCAACGAGCTTACACTGGTCGATCATGATCAGTCGATTGTGGCCTCCAGCAGTATCGATTCCACCGAGCTACCAAGCGCCCTTTCGTTAACGGATGTCGGTGAACTCGATAGCGAGAACCACTATCTAAAGCTCGAAGAAGACCCCGTATACGGTTTGGCCATCAGGATAGCGGTGCTGGTGCAAAGTTCTGATGCCACCGAAGCGGCCAAAACATTGCAGGCTTTATTTCCATTTACCGACCGACTCAACGAGTTAACGATTGGTGTTCAGGCCGCATTCGACAAGTACAAGGAGTTAGCCGTATTGCGGAGTCCCCTGAAAACCAGCTTCACTCTCGCCCTGTCATTGATCTGGTTACTGAGCGTGTTAACTGCAATCTGGTTAGCCTTCGTTGCGGCTCGAAAACTCGTTTCCCCGATAAACGACCTGGTGGAAGGCACCAAGTCTGTCGCGGCAGGAGATTACGAAAAACAACTCAATGTATCGGGTACCGATGAGCTTGGATTTTTACTGCGCTCATTTAATACCATGACGCGAAAGATATCCCGCAGCAGGGCTATTGCTGAACAAAGTCAGCGCATGGAGGCCATGCAAAAAAATTATCTTGAGTCGGTTATGGAGCATATTACTTCAGGAGTCCTGACTATCGATGAGACCGGTTTTATTAAGAGCGGTAATCCCGCAGCCTGCTCTATTTTCGATATCGATAGCTATTATTTTACCGAGCTATATATCACTGATGTCGTGCGTGAATACCCCATGATGCAACGTTTTTTTGAGGCTGCAACGGGGCACATGGATAGTCAGGATGAATGGCAGGAAGAAGTTGTTATGTTCGGTCAAGGGGGGCGTAAAATATTGCGTGTACGCGGTACCACACTCCAGTCTGAGACTAACGAACGTAAGGAGCAGGTCATTGTGGTCGATGATTTGACGCAGATGATTCAGGCGCAGAAAGATTCCGCCTGGAGTGAAATGGCACGACGTCTTGCTCACGAAATCAAGAATCCGTTAACGCCCATTCAGTTATCCGCTGAGCGATTGCAAAGAAAATTAAGTGGCGAAGTCACCGCCGAAAAACAGGATATGCTCGATCGCTATACCCACACTATCGTGCAGCAGGTTGAGGCGATGAAAAAGATGGTGAACGCCTTCACCGACTATGCGCATTCACCGGCCCAAAAGCCTGAATCCTTAAACTTTAATCAAATGCTCGAAGTGATATCGGTACTATACGACGATACGCATAGTGACGTCAGCGTTATGCTTGATCTTGAAAAGGGGTTGCCGGCGATACTCGGCGATAGCGTACGCTTGCGCCAGTTGGTACATAATCTGGTCAAAAACAGCCTGGAAACTATCAATGAGCGCGGTTGGATACAATTGAAAACCCGTTGCCTGCGGGAGCAGGGAAGACATTTTGTCGAATTTATCGTCGAGGACAGTGGCGATGGCATAGCCGATGAAGTTGCAGATAACCTGTTTGATCCCTATGTGACAACCAAGACCACGGGTAGTGGACTGGGCCTGGCGATCGTACAGAAAATAGTGGATGAACACGGCGGTATGGTCTGGGTCGAAAAGAATGAAAGTGGCGGTGCCCGGTTTATCGTGCGGTTACCGATTCTGTCACCGGTCAATGACGGAGTCATTGGCGAGGTCGACGCCGAGGCTGGCAGTAATCAGTCTGACGTTAAGGTAATGTGATGAGTGCAAAAATTCTAGTCGTAGACGATGAGCCCGATATTCGCTATTTAT
>JAOUJX010000389.1 GCA_029882955.1 Gammaproteobacteria bacterium | reverse complement strand
GTACCGGATCGGAGTCCGGTACGACGGCGACCATTTTAGTGCTTAAGTAAGTGCCATTCGGGTAGCGTCCCCTTTAACGTTTAACGTCCCCTTTAACGCTCTTTATACGAGTGCTATCAGGGTGAGCCGATTTTTTCCATTTTTGATAATGCATCAGAAATTATTGAAGCACTAGAGTCGTTAGATAATAGCCAACTTTTTGAGTTTACTAGATGTATGGGATCTCGAATTTCTGACGGTAGTTATCGAGAAGCGATTAAAAAGGAATCGGTCAGATCACGTTTAGTGGTTGATTCAATGGAAGATAGGTATTCAAAATCAGCCTCAGAAAAAAATAAACTCACAATGAAACCATAACTTCAAATAAGAACTTCTCAACACTCTGCCGACTATCTATAACCGCCAGTAAAAAAACAGTTTTCTCTTTCTCGTCCAGGATATAAAAAAACAGGTTATGTTCATCAGCTCTATATTGGCGATACCGGTTAATACCAATCTCAACAAGCCGTTCGCTAACGGGCGCTATTTCTGGGTTTTGCGCCAAGTTTTGTTCAATTTTCTTGCGGATAGTTTTTACGGTATCGGCAGCGAGTTTTTTGGAATGTTTACTTTTCAGAAAGTATCTAAATCGTTTAAGCGAGGCTTTGAAAGCAGATGAAGCAACTACTTTATACATGTGTTTAAGACTCGTCGAACGCGTCGTCCAGGCTTAGAATACCCTTGTCAATGGTTTGCTCAGACAAGGTTAGCAACTTTAGTAAAGCTAGCGATTCCTGCTGGTATTGATAGTCCGCTGCATCTTGAACTACATATCGAGCTTTACCATTTTGAGTGACGAGTAGTGGGCTATCTAGTTCCAGGTTGTTGGCGTGTTCTTTTAAGTAAGTCAGTGTCTCGGTTCGCATACGTCTGGCCTGTAATCGGTCTGAATTCAGACCGATTACAGCCTGGCTGAAATGAAAAGTGGAAGTTATTACTCGAGTGCTCATGTGCATAACTAACAGCAAATAAACCAACCCCACACACAAATGCAGAGTAAGATGCAGCGCACTTACCCGGAACCCATCAATGAAAAAATTTCAGGCCTGTGTCATTTTACTACTGGCTATTTTGCCGTTTACAGAATCACGCGCAAACAGTTTTATGAAAACTGAGGCGATGTTGATAGCGCTAGCCGGTATATCAGCTGTCGAACCGGAAACGGCTGCTGTTGTCGATGCGCTTTTGGTGATGTCGGTATCTTCCTCACCCGAATATCAGACCAATACGCAGCGGACGATAGCCTTTTTCGGCTTTACTGCTCTGGCGTTATATAATCATGATGCAGAGGACGAGGGCTACACTGAAGAAGAAATATTCACGGTGAATCTGGTTGTTTTCAATATAGTGATGGCTAGCGAGCTTTCCGGTTTGAACGACAGGTATAATAACTTTAAGGAGGTTGATAAATCGGCTTCGTCCTTTGGTTTTCAATTGTCTCGACAAGGACAGCCGGGCTTTAGCTGGCAGTATCAGTTTTAATTTAAATTGTGTTGATTAACCGTTCCGAATTGATAAAGGGCATTCGTATCAATCTTTAAATTCACTTATTAGTCTTGCAAAAAACAAGGTAATTAGTCAAAATTTTACTGTATTTCATCTAGTAAAATAACATTATCGAGGTTGATGCGAATGAAATGCAAAACTTCATTTGTTGATTGCAACGCTGGCCGAGAGCTGGGTTGTTCCACTTTTTGTTGCCGACTCTGGATTAGAATGTCCGATGAGACCGCTTTATCTTTTGAAGGGGATCGGGGGCTTCCTAAGGGTGATGACGGCCTATGTGTTCATCTGGACCGAGAAAGCAGTTTGTGCTCGATCTGGGACAAGCGTCCAACGGTATGTCGTGAGT
Organism: Gammaproteobacteria bacterium; assembly: GCA_029882955.1. Taxonomy (GTDB): domain Bacteria; phylum Pseudomonadota; class Gammaproteobacteria. The sequence continues at coordinate 1,782 of JAOUJX010000389.1, read as the reverse complement.
ACGATTGTAATCAGGACGATTTACTGCAAGTGGTACTGAAAGAGGGATTCACTAGTCTTAAGCAGGTAGTAACCAGCAAGGCCTATATCCCCAAAGAATTATACGTTGAAATTCCCATGCTCGATATGGATAAGAAAGAGGGCGGTTAACGCGAAATATTGCTAGGACGTTTTATCGGTACACTTTGAGCAGTAAGTCGTCCCCATGCGAACGTGGTAACGAACTGTGTCACCCTTATTTATTTCACCCTGGCAACTATCGCATAAGGATGAAAACTCCATGACTAGCGTATCAAAACCTTCATAAGGAATTTCTTCACCGAATAAAATTTTGTTAATCGGTTTGTACTTGACGATATCTTCTCTATAAATTTCTTCGTAGGCTAGCCACCGTTGGATCAGGTGCTCAGGCAACCCATGTTTACGTAGGCTTTGTTCCATCAGTGCTTCACGGTGATCAAAAGTTTCTTTTGGTATAACCATCCAGTGATGATTATTACGTGGCCGCTCGCCAAAATAGACTTTTTCACCTGTAAACATCTGATAATGAAAATTATAGACTTTTCCAATTAATCGTTGTTTGGTTACCCCGGCGAAATAAGGGCTTAGTAGGTCGTCTTCAAAGACCTGATTATAAAAAGTCGTTAGTATTTTTGTCATTAACGCGCCATTGTCCAGTGCGGCCCACATTTCTGGATCTGGATCGGGGAACTTGCGTTTCTCATCGACTACGACGGCTTTTATTTCGGTCTCGGCAGGTATTTTTACTTCGGTAATGTCTTCCGTTTCGGGGCTGTGTTCGAACGGATCAGAAAAAATATCTTGTGCAGTCACGCCTAGCTTAAGCGCCTGTTGCTCTGCGTGATTAACCATATCGGGATTGCCGCTGAGATAGACTAACCAGCCTGATAGCTTGCTATGCTTGTTGAATGCAATTTCACTGACCTGGCCGGTTTCGACATTCTCATACTGTGTGGGGGCGACATCGGTGCATAAATAGTATTTGAAATTAGCGTGGCTAGCTGCCAGCCCAGCAAGCAAGTCACGTTGATAATGCCCCTGTTCATTGACACTGCCCTGATAAAGATGTATCGAGCCTTTATGTCCACTTTCCAGGGCATCACGGACTATTCCAAGATGTGGAGCTAAGCCGGTACCCGTTGAGATCAGCAACATATTTTGCTGATCGCTATCGCGTTGGTAGTAACACTTACCAATTGGACCATGAAATTCGATTTCATCTCCGACATTGAAATCATCAAAAAGCCAGTTACTCATAAGGCCGTCAGCGACCCGCCTTACATGCAGTTCGAGGTAGTAATCCTGGGTCGGGACGCTGGCTAGAGAGTAACTTCTCACTACCTCGTCGACCCCGTGTAAATTAATAAATTGTCCAGCGTGATAATAAACCTGTGTGGTTGGTTCAATAAGAAGCTGGCATACATCATTGCTCAGCAGGTTCTTTTCGGCTAGCACTGCCCGGGTAAGAATATCTCTTGATCTGGCGCGCGCAATATCCATATCCTGTTCAGGAAAGCACTGGCAGGGCAGGAAGTATTGCTTTTCAATCAGTTTTGGCTTGATACCTTTTACCGAAAGTTCTGGCGGTGCGACGTTAGTGCAACGTAACAGGCAGGCGTGGCAAACGCCTTTTTTACACGAGAAGGGTGCATTAACTCCGTGGCGAAGTAAGGTATCCAGGACTGACTCACCATCCCGGGAGAGATACCGTTCATTCTTATAGGTGATTGAAACCAAGTGTTTAACCTGTTTTATAATTAGA
>JAOUJX010000388.1 GCA_029882955.1 Gammaproteobacteria bacterium | reverse complement strand
CGACACTTCGACAGACTCACCGTTTTTACGATGGATTACTAGCGTGAGTTCGGCGCGGGGCGAAATTTCACCGATCACATCGTAGGTTTCGGTGCCGTCAATCGCATAAGTATTGCGGCTATCGCCAGCCTTGAATTCCAGCGGCAATACGCCCATGCCAACCAGGTTAGTACGGTGTATACGCTCGAAACCTTCGGCGACAATGGCTTCGACGCCCGCGAGGCGTACACCCTTGGCTGCCCAGTCACGTGACGAGCCCTGACCATAGTCGGCACCGGCGATGATAATCAACGGTTGCTTACGCTCCATATAAGTCTCGATTGCCTCCCACATGCGTGAGACTTTGCCTTCTGGTTCGATACGGGCCAGCGAGCCCTGCTTCACTTCGCCCTTTTCCTGCACCATTTCATTCAATAGTTTGGGATTGGCAAAGGTGGCGCGCTGGGCTGTGAGGTGATCGCCCCGATGCGTCGCGTAGGAATTAAAATCCACCTCCGGCAGCCCCATTTTGGCGAGATATTCTCCAGCCGCACTCGACGCCAGAATTGCATTCGAGGGCGATAAATGATCGGTGGTAACGTTATCGCCGAGCACTGCCAGTGGGCGCATACCTTTTAGCGTGCGTTCGCCTGCCAATGCACCTTCCCAGTATGGCGGGCGGCGGATATAAGTAGTCTGCGGACGCCAGTCATACAATGGACTAACCTGTTCACCAGCTTCCATCGGCAGGTCGAACATCGGTTCATATATTTGCCGGAATTGTTCCGGTTTAACAAATTCGCTGACGATTGCATCGATCTCTGCATCGTCTGGCCAGATGTCTTTCAGTGTAATCTGCTTGCCGTTCTGGTCCGTTCCGAGTACATCCTTCTCGATATCGAATCGGATGGTGCCGGCGATAGCATAGGCGACTACCAGCGGCGGTGAAGCCAGAAACGCCTGTTTGGCGTAGGGATGGATGCGACCATCGAAGTTTCGATTGCCCGATAATACTGCCGTAGTGTAGAGATCACGATCAATCACCTCTTTCTGGATTACCGGGTCGAGTGCGCCACTCATACCATTACAGGTGGTGCAGGCGAAACCAACGATGCCGAAGCCAAGTTGTTCAAGATCATGAAGTAAATTGGCTTCTTCGAGATAGAGCTGGGCGACCTTCGAGCCGGGGGCGAAGGACGTTTTTACCCAGGGTTTGCGGCCTAAACCCAGCTCATTGGCCTTGCGAGCTACCAGTCCTGCGGCAATCACGTTGCGTGGATTGCTGGTGTTTGTGCAACTGGTGATCGCTGCAATAATCACCGCACCATCCGGCATCAGGCCAGCTTCGTTTTCGACCGTGCCGGAAATACCGCGTTCTGCCAGCTCCGATGTCGGCACACGACGATGCGGATTGGAAGGACCGGCAATGTTACGCACCACCGAAGACAAATCGAAGGTCAGCACTCGCTCGTACCTGGCTTTCTTCAGACTATCGGCCCAGAGACCGGTTTCCCTGGCGTAAGTTTCGACCAGTTTGACCTGCTCGGCATCGCGCCCGGTGAGTTTGAGATAATCGATGGTTTGCTCGTCGATATAAAACAAGCCCGCCGAGGCACCGAATTCTGGCGTCATATTAGAAATAGTAGCGCGGTCGCCAATCGTCAGGTTAGCCGCGCCTTCACCGAAAAATTCGAGGTAGGACGATACTACTTTCTCGTTACGCAGGAATTCGGTAATCGCCAGAACAATATCGGTGGCGGTAATACCGGGTTGACGTCTGCCGGTGAGCTCCACACCAATAATATCGGGCAGACGCATATATGAGGCGCGCCCGAGCATTACATTTTCGGCTTCGAGGCCGCCCACGCCAATGGCGATGACACCGAGTGCATCGACGTGCGGGGTATGACTATCGGTACCGACCAGGGTATCGGGAAAAGCCACGCCATCAAGCGCGTGTACCACCGGTGACATTTTTTCCAGGTTGATCTGGTGCATGATGCCGTTACCCGGTTGAATTACATCGACATTTTTGAAGGCCTTTTTGGTCCAGTTAATAAAATGGAAACGGTCTTCATTACGACGGTCTTCAATAGCTCGATTCTTTGCGAACGCATCTTTTTCAAAGCCACCGTGCTCGACCGCCAGTGAATGATCGACAATCAATTGCGTTGGCACCACCGGATTAACCTGCGAAGGATCACCACCCTGTTCGGCAATCGCATCGCGCAGGCCAGCGAGATCAACTAGAGCAGTCTGGCCAAGAATGTCATGACAAACCACACGCGCCGGATACCAGGGAAAATCAAGCTCCTGTTTGCGCTCGATAATCTGCTTAAGCGAGTCCGTCAGCGCCGCAGGGTCGCAGCGACGAACCAGGTTCTCAGCGAGTACACGCGAAGTGTAAGGCAAAGAGTCATAGGCACCCGGTTGAATGGCTTCGATGGCAGCACGAGTGTCGAAGTATTCGAGGCCGGTGCCTGGCAGCGGTTTGCGGTATGTCGTGTTCATAGGAATATTAACGCTCGTTTATCGGGGTAAATTCCAGATTCTCGGGGCCGGTATAATTTGCCGATGGTCGAATAATTTTGCCATCCTGACGCTGTTCGATGACATGAGCACCCCAGCCGGAAGTTCTCGCTATCACAAATAACGGCGTGAACATATCGGTGGGTACGCCCATCTGGTTGTAGGAAACCGCTGAGAACCAGTCCAGATTCGGAAACATTTTTTTCAATTCCCACATCACCGTTTCGAGACGTTCGGCTACGTCGTACATCAAAGTATCGTTATTTTCATCGGACAGGCTTTTAGCGACCCGTTTGATGACTTCGTTGCGCGGATCGCTGACAGTGTAGACCGGATGACCGAATCCAATCACGATTTCCTTGTTGGCGACACGCTCACGAATATCGGCTTCGGCTTCATCGGCCGAGCCGTAACGCGACTGAATTTCAAACGCGACTTCGTTCGCCCCGCCATGTTTCGGTCCGCGTAAAGCACCAATCGCACCCGTGAGCGCCGAGTACATATCGGAGCCGGTACCCGCAATAACGCGGCCGGTAAAAGTCGACGCATTGAATTCGTGCTCGGCGTAGAGAATCAGCGAGATGTGCATCGCCTTGACCCAGGACTCGGGAGCCGGCTTGCCGTGTAACAAATGCAGGAAGTGACCACCAATTGAATCATCGTCGGTTACCAGTTCAATTCGCTTGCCACTCTGGCTGAAGTGATACCAGTAAACCAGCATCGACCCAAAACAGGCCATAAGACGATCGATAATATCGCGTGCAGCCTCAATACTATGGTCTGCATCCTCGGGCGTCTGGCAACCTAATGCTGAACAACCAGTGCGCATGACGTCCATCGGATGGGTGCTCGCAGGTAATTGTTCGAGCACGGTTTTAACTGCCTGAGGCAAATCCCGCATACCCTTTAGTTTGGTTTTATAAGCATCGAGCTCCGCCTGGGTTGGTAATTTTTCATGTACGATTAAATAGGCAACCTCTTCAAATTCGCAGGTTTCGGCGATATCGAGAATATCGTATCCGCGGTAATGCAGGTCATTGCCGGTACGTCCGACCGTGCAGATTGCGGTATTACCCGCAGCGGTTCCCGACAGAGCGACGGACTTTTTCGGTTTGAAAGCTTTTGCTTCACTCATGATTTTTCCTCACTAAATAGTTAATCTGAAA
>JAOUJX010000060.1 GCA_029882955.1 Gammaproteobacteria bacterium | reverse complement strand
CGTCATCGCTTTGTCGGCCTATCTGTATTATCTAAATCATCTCATCAATGCCCGTTTCGAAGGTGGAACATGGGAAATTCCTTCACGTGTTTATGCCAGGCCATTAGAAATTTATCCGGGTGCAAAACTCGATATCGATTCACTGGTATACGAACTCGAGTTATCGGTTTACAGATCAGTGGCATCGACTCCTGAAATTGGCCAGTATCGGATATCTGGTAATAGTATTGAACTGCATAGTCGTAGCTTTAAATTCGGAGGTCGACTCGAACCCGGTCGATTTATACGGGTAGAATTCGGCGCTAGTCGGGTTTATCGGCTCATTGATCTCAATAACTCCGCGCAACTCAACTTGGTGCGATTACCGCCAGCCATTATCGGCAGTTATCACCCCGGTAGTGGCGAAGACCGGTCTCTACTTGGCGCCGAAGACATCCCTGCAGAACTCGTTGATATCCTGCTTGCAGTAGAAGATCGCCAGTTCTACCACCATTTTGGTGTTAATCCGATATCTATTGGTCGGGCATTTCTGGCCAATCTAAAAGCTGGAAGGACCGTACAGGGTGGAAGTACACTTACCCAACAGCTTGCCAAGAACCTGTTTTTAACATCCGAACGAACTCTCCTGCGAAAAGTTAACGAAGCTTTTATGGCATTGATACTCGAGATCCGTTTTAGCAAAGAAACTATATTGATAGGCTACCTGAACGAGGTCTTTCTGCTTCAGCAAAATAAAATTTCGATACATGGCTTTTCTCTCGCCAGTAGAATGCTGTTCAAGCAAACAGTTGATCAACTCAGTACCGATAAACTTGCTTTACTAGTGGGTATGGTTAAGGGGCCGACACGCTACAACCCGATTAATAATCCGGAGTCCGCCCGTCAACGGCGTAATCTGGTGTTACGAGTAATGCTTGATAACGGTTTAATCAACCAAGTCGATTATCAGGTATTGATTAAAAAGCCGCTGGGCACCGTAAATCGATTACCGGGTGTTAACCCGTTTCCGGCCTATCTAGATCTGGTTAAGCGCCAGCTAAGAGTCAATTATTCTTCCAGCGAGTTATCGGCAAGAGGCTTACAAATATTCACGCCGTTCGATCCTCTTGTTCAGCGTGAACTGGAGCAGGGCTTAAAAGCCGGTCTGAGCAGGTTTAATCAGCATGAATTACAATCCGCCGTCATTATGACAGATTATCTGAATGGTGATATTCAGGCATTGGTAGGAGACCGTCAGGTTGATTTTCCGGGATTTAACCGGGCCGTCATGGCCCAGCGACAAATTGGTTCGTTGATTAAACCACTATTGCTCTACAGCTTGTTATATAAAGGTGAATATTCTCTGGCGACAGTGGTCGAAGATAAGCCGATTCGTATCAAACAGTCGGATGGCAAAATCTGGGAGCCACGTAACTATGATCGTAAGCTCCGCGGTGAAATGACTCTGTATCAGGCCTTTGTTAATTCCTATAACCTGCCTTTTGTTAATCTCGGGGTGAACGGTGGACTGGAATCGTTAGCTCTCAATCTGGAAAAAATTCGTTTACTCAAACACGAAACAATCTATCCGTCGCTGCTACTCGGTACCACAGCGATGTCGGTCTTCGAAGTCGCGCAAATGTATCAGGTGATTGCTAACAATGGTTATTTCACGCCTTTAACTTCTATCAGACGTGTAACCGACGCTGAGAATCGCGAACTGAAAAGTAACCCGATAGATTCGGTAAAATTATTCGACGAATCGACTATGCTTCAGGTGCAACGTGCCATGGTAGGGGTTGCAGAAGAGGGTACCGCAAAATATCTAAATAATCGTTTTCCCGGATTAACTCTGGCGGGTAAGACTGGCACCACCAACGATGCACGCGACTCCTGGTTTGCTGGATATAGCGATCAGCTTTTGTCGGTTGTCTGGCTGGGTCGAGATGATAATAACCCCATAAACCTGACCGGTTCTTCCGGAGCCCTAAGAGTCTGGGCCGACATCATGGAGCGTAGAGGAATTAAGGCCTTTAAGATCACTCGCGACGAAGCCCTGGAATGGCGTTATATAGACCGTTTTAATGGCAGAATAACCAGGGATGGCTGTACCCATAGCGTACTGTTACCCTTTACGCAGAAACAATTGCCGAGCCAGCGCGGGAATTGTTCCTGATAATATATAGAGACTCGATGTTTTTAAAACCACTACTATTATTCATTCTGATCCTGTCTTTGACTTCCTGCACGTTAGCCCCGCAGGAGAATCGATATGAAAGAGTGGCTTTGCCAGCTAAAGAATCCACCGGACCTGTAGCAGAACTTCATCGTAAGGCAATGTCTGCTCTCGCACAGGATAACTCGAAAGAAGCGATCGATTTGTTACAGCGAGCGATAAAGATACAGCCCAGGAATCCATATAGCTGGCATTACCTGGCCTTAAGTTACTGGCAGGCAGAGGAATATGGTAAATGTCTGGCGATGGTCGACCGCTCCCGCAGTTATAGTGCAGCACTGGATGATATCGAAAAGCTTAATCAATCATTAAAAGCCCAGTGTGGTAAGAGAATGTTGAATGGCTAAGTTAGCCTGTGAACTAGATGTCGATGCAGTACTCGGTGAGAATGGCATCATCAGCGATGAGATCGTAGATTTCAGTCCTCGACAAAGTCAGCTTGAGATGGCACGGCTGATAGCGGATTCAATCGATAATTGTGAGAGTCATATCATCGAAGCCAGTACCGGAATTGGAAAGTCGTTTGCCTACCTGGTACCAGTATTTCTCAGTGACAGGAAGGTAGTGATCTCAACCGGGACCAAGAACCTGCAGGATCAACTGTATTTCAAAGACATCCCGCTAATCCGTAAGACCATCGTTAACTCACGAAAAACAGCGTTATTAAAAGGGCGCAGTAACTATTGCTGCCCACACCGCATTAACCTGCACAAACATCAAAAACAATTCCAGAATCGCGAAATGGCTTCACTGTTTGCCGCTTTGGCCGAATGGTCGCTGGAGACCACAACGGGAGATATTAGTGAATTTTCGGCGATCCCGGAAAATGACCGATTATGGTTTTTTGCGACTTCGAATGCGGATAATTGTCTCGGTGGTGATTGCCCTGAATTTGATAACTGTTTCGTAGCTAAGGCGCGTAAGAAAGCGATGGATGCCGATGTGGTTGTCATTAATCATCATCTATATTTTTCTGATTTGACTTTAAAACAGGAAGGCTTCGGAGAAATTTTACCCGAAGCCGAGGTGTTGATATTCGACGAAGCGCACCAGTTACCCGATGTCGCCAGTCACTTTTATGGTGACCAGGTTAGTATGCGTCAGCTTGAGTACCTGTGCAGGGACATGATTGATGCCGAGCTCTCGGAAGCCGGCGATTCAAAACTGTTGCAGATACCAGCTGACCGGTTATTAAAATCAGCGGCTGACTTTCGGCTGGTATTGGGTCGTTTTTCACAAAAATCGGACTGGTCGGGTATTCAATTCGCACCTCCTATTAAGGAAGCGGTGGAACAGATGCAGGCAGCTTTCGTAGAGTTGCGTAAAACTCTCGAGCCAATGGTAAGCCGGGGCAAAGACCTCGCTAGTTGTTTCCGTCGACTAGAAGCCTCCGAACAGTCGTTAGTACAGTTTCTCAATCCCGACGATTCTCAGGTTAACTGGTACGAATGGAACGACCGTAGTTTCCGGCTGATGTTGTCGCCGCTCGAAGTTGGAAACCAATTTCGCGAGCAACTGGAACAGTCGTCTTTTGAGTCAATATTTTTTACCTCGGCGACCCTGAGTTCTCAACAGTCATTTAAATATTATAGCGATAGAATGGGTTTAAATGGTATTAAGGAAAGCCGCTTCGACAGCCCCTTCGATTATCAGAAACAGGCCATATTATATGTGCCTGACGACCTTCCCGATCCTTCAGATCGAGACTATGCCAAATTGTTTGGACAGCGCTGCTGTGAATTAATCAAGGCCACCGATGGCTACTGCTTCATTCTGTTTACCAGTTATCGAATGTTGAGCTGGACCGCAGAATATTTGTCTAGCAAGATTGATAACCCGTTGTTCATTCAGGGTGACTATCAGCGCAGTGAACTGCTACACCAGTATATGAAATCATCCAGGGGAGTTTTGTTAGGCACCAGCAGCTTCTGGGAAGGCATAGACGTCAAGGGCGACCAATTGCGTTGTGTCATTATCGACAAGCTACCATTCAAATCCCCTCAGGATCCGGTCTATAAAAAAAGACTCCAGCTGGTCAACAGCCAGGGCAGGAACGCTTTTATGGAAGTACAAATCCCCGAAGCCACAATCAGTTTACGGCAAGGGGTAGGGCGGTTAATTCGCGATGTAAATGACCGAGGTATTGTCGTCCTTTGTGATAATCGGCTGAATAGTAAGTCTTATGGGAAGGCGATGATTAATAGTTTGCCGACGATGCGATTTAGCTCTGATATTGAAGAGGTTAAGGAATTTGCGGGGGAGGCTTTTGAAGCCTAAAGAGAATTATAACATGGTGAAGAAAATACTGGTGGTCGATGACCAGATACTAATCCGGAAAGATGTGTTACAGGCTTAAGCGGCGGGTATTTTGATCTACCTGGCAGACTTCCCAGGTTTTTTCAAAACTGTCGATATACGACTTACATTCTAGCTTGTTATCAATTTCAAAAATACCTTCAAATCGACTCGGGTCCTTAATCCGCATATAGGCCATGTCATCGACTATTAACCAGCTTTCGATAAATTTCCGATGAGTAGCAGTCACCGTGGTACGAATTTGGGCAAATGTTGGTAGTTTCTGTGACAGGTGGATTAAGGAATGTCCCTCATAGCCAGCCCGACGAGTATCATGGGCTATTATGCGGATATCAGTTTTTTTGTTTCTGGTGGAGAGAGAGGTAAGGTGCTGATAAATTTCCCTGTCGTTATAAATTTCCGGCTCTAATGCCTGGCTTATAATATAAACGCGCTGAGTAGCGAGTTGAATTAACTTACGTGCGCAGTCTTTACACTCGGCAGGGCCATTTAACAAAATACTTGAGCTTTCTTTCATAGTTCATTGTAAATTATAAGTTAAATAGGATTACTCGATTGGCAATATGGCCCCGCTGTTAGCCAGGGAAAGACATAATTGCCTGAGAATTTTATCCTTGTGCCATTCCAGAGTCGAATCTAGGCAAAAATCTGAGTGAGTACACAACTGCTGAACAAACTCGAGGCGAATATTCGTATACGGCAATTCAATCATCTGCCCATTGTAATAAAAACGAATCTGCGAACCACTGCAATGATACAACATTTTGCTGTCGGGGTTGATGCTCCAGTCATTGGTTTTTAGCTCTGAGATATCAGTGATGCTAACGGCATCAGCACCTTCATTTACGAGCGAATCCGAAAGTAGCTTTCCAACAGTATCCAGCCATTGTTCTTGCGGTTGTTCGAGTAATTTCATAACTAATCGGCGAAATCTATTAATTTCGACATCGGTGATTTCACCCGGATGTCGATTTGTCTCGAGGTCTGGATCGCTATACCGTTGCAGCCCCAGTTCTTTTCTGTCGACTTCAAGAGTAAAGGATTCGAGTACATCCGCCGCAGTAGGTGCTCTAAAACCGACAGAGCAGGTTAGGCAGGGATCAATGGCAACACCGTGATGGGCTATTCCCGGTGGTAAATACAGCATATCACCCGGTTCAAGAATGGCCTGTCGATCAGCAACAAAATCCTGCATGATAGCGAGGTCAGTATTAGCCAGCAGAGTAGGGCTATCGACTCTCTGATCGGTATATTGCCAGCTTCTCTGCCCCTCGATCTGCAGCAAAAAAACATCGTATTCATCCGTGTGCGGGCCTACCGAGCCACCAGGTGGGGCGTAGCTCAACATGACGTCGTCAATGCGCCAGGTCGGTAAAAATCGAAAGGCTTCGAGTAACTCGTTAAATTCAGGTATCCACTTTTCACACTCCGAAACCAGCAACGAATAATGAGTCTCGGGCAAGGAGAGGAAATCAGTTTCTTCGAAGGGGCCATAGCGAAGCTGCCACGGACTAGCTCCGCCTTTTTCGAGTACCAGACGACTATGTACTTCTTCTTCACAGGCTAGTCCTGCGAGTTCTTCTGGGCTAACAGGTGAATCAAAATCGACGAAGGCATTTTTGACTAAACAGGGCTGCTTTTGCCAGTATCGTTTGATGAACTCTTCGCTATCGAAGTTCTGCAGAACCCAGGTCATTGTTTAAACGGCTTTTGCCTGCACAGCAGCATTACCGGTATAGCTACCCGGAGTCATCTCTATCAACTGTTGTTTCGCTGTATCCGGAATATCCAGCTGTTCGACAAATTCACGAATGATTTCAGCGTTAATCGATTGCCCGCGGGTTAACGCCTTAAGTTTCTCGTAGGGCTGCTCGACGCCATATCGACGCATCACGGTCTGGATTGGCTCGGCGAGCACCTCCCAGTTGGAATCTAGATCGTCTGCGATGGCCTGGCTATTGACTTCCAGCTTATTGATGCCTCGCTTTAACGAATCCAGGGCGATAAGCATGTGTCCAAAGCCAGTCCCAAGATTACGTAATACCGTCGAGTCGGTGAGGTCGCGTTGCCAGCGAGATATCGGTAGTTTGCTCGACAGATGACCGAGTACCGCGTTGGCAATACCAAGATTACCTTCAGCATTTTCAAAATCGATCGGGTTCACCTTGTGCGGCATAGTCGAGGAACCAACTTCACCAGCGATGGTTTTCTGCTTGAAGTAGCCGATAGAGATGTAACTCCAGATATCACGGCTAAAATCGATCAAAATATTATTGAAGCGGGAAAGGGAATCGAATAGTTCTGCAATATAGTCATGCGGCTCGATCTGTGTAGTATAAGGGTTCCAGCTTAGTTGCAAAGATTCGACGAATTGTTTGGAAAACTCTGGCCAGTTAATGTCAGGATAGGCGCTTAAATGTGCGTTGTAGTTACCCACAGCACCATTTATTTTACCAAGCAAAGGTATCTTCTTAATTTGGTCCAACTGGCGTTGCAGACGATAGGCGACATTCGCCATTTCCTTGCCAAGCGTGGTTGGTGAGGCGGTCTGGCCATGCGTGCGACTTAACATCGAGACATCGGCGTTTTCGTGAGCCAGGCGCTTTAATTCACCAATGATATGATCGAGTTCGGGAATTAAAATATCATCTCTAGCAGATTTCAGCATCAGAGCATGAGATAAATTATTGATGTCTTCCGAAGTGCAGGCAAAATGGAAAAACTCTGAAATCGTCGATAGCTCTTCGGTGCCAGAAACTTGTTCCTTGAGAAAATACTCGACAGCTTTTACGTCGTGATTGGTAGTAGCTTCGATTTCCTTTATACGCCGTGCCTGCTCAACCGTAAAATTGGTAATAATATTTTCGAGTAGCTGATTTGCCTCGCTGGAAAACACAGGTACTTCATCGATGCCAGCGTTTCTAGACAAGGCCTGAAGCCAGCGTACTTCGACGACTAACCGATGGTAAATTAATCCGTATTCGCTGAAGTAGGGGCGTAATGCTGCGGTCTTCCGAGCATAGCGACCATCGATTGGTGAAATCGCGGTTAAAGAAGAGAGATCCATAGTTTTAGGGAGCAGAAAAGCCCGATATTTTACATGATAAGACTGAGGAGTATTAGTTGTTTTTGAAAGCGCTGTGAGCAAAAATTATAGACTTACCTTGCTCGTATTGCTCTTCCGTAATAACCGTTTCATCTTTCAGACGGCGCAGTTCCTTCAATTCAGAAGCGAGAAGTTTCGAAGGCGTGAATTTTTTCCTGGCGCGGGCTTTTTTAATCTGCACCAAAAATTTCCCCATGAATTCTCGAAACGAGTGTTTATCAGGATATAGATTGATCAATTCGATTAACTCAATTCCTGCTATTTGAGATTTAAATATAATCTTGTCGTAACTTTTATGCGCAAATAATAGAAACAGGATCAGCGTCGAGCAGAGCAATGTTATTACGATAGTAGTAAATAGAGGACCAGGGCCTGAATTGAGCAAGCTACTAAACCAACCGAGGTAAATCATAATGGCACTGACTGATAACCCAGCAAGCGCGGCATACAAATATTTCCATGCGATATTATGCACACGGTATGGGCGAGGGTTCAGGTAGCTGATATCAATACGGTATTTATATTTACGTTTATGCTTATTTTTTATCGATTGATAACAGTGATTACCGTTAAATATCATTAATTTACGATAAATGCCCCGTAACTTATTAGATTGCTCAAACTGAAAATCGATACTTTCGACGGCCACGTGCTCTTCGTCTGTAAACAACGTGTCGTCATCGGGAGATGTGATGTCTATTTGTTCCATTATTAATCAATATAAAAACTCAACAGGGAACTTAGCATAAAAGTTAATGAATTCTAAGAGAACTAATCATTAAATATAATGCTGGGAACTCCAGTCGAAGTCCTTATACAGCAGCCACAGCCACGAATAGCTTTATTAACTCCCATTTGAATATTATTATAATACTTTACATAATATACATTATGCGCACTATATAGTGTAATACTAGTAACTTGAGATAAGCTATGCTTATTTGATAGGCTCAGCGGATAGAATAATACATAACTAAACAATCTGGCATCTAGTTTCAAATTGCAACTTTCAGGATTATACTCATGGAATGTACTCAGGCTCGATACGTATCAAGAAGTTCAACCTCTAAGATCACTTATTCGACAGGATTAAATAATGGCTGCCAGTAACAGAAAGTATGCACGTCCGGTTTATATAATCGACGGTAGCAGAACCCCTTTTCTAAAAGCTCGTGGAAAACCGGGGCCTTTTAAACATGCTGAGCTAGGCGTGTATGCATCCAGGTCGCTGCTTCAGCGCATGCCTTTTGAACCAGAAGAATTCGATGAGGTTATCATGGGCTCGACTATGCCGGGCCCGGACGAAGCCAATATTGCCCGTATCGTGGCACTAAGACTAGGATGCGGTGATAAGGTGCCTGCCTACACAGTACATCGCAATTGTGCTTCCGGCATGCAGGCACTGGATAATGCCGCTATGTCGATTGCTGCTGGTCGATCGGAGCTGGTCCTCGCTGGCGGTATAGAGGCTATGAGTCGAGCACCATTGCTATTACACGATAAAATGGTGACCTGGCTGGCTGCATGGTGGGGTTCAAAAACATTATCGGCAAAAATAAAAACCTTATCCCGATTCAAACCATCAATGATAGCGCCGGTGATCGCATTATTAAAAGGCTTAACGGACCCTGTTGTTGGCATGAATATGGGGCAAACAGCCGAGCAGATTGCCTACAGGTTCAATATAACACGCCAAATGATGGATGAATTTGCTATCGCTAGCCATATGCGTCTGCATCAGGGGCATGAAAATAACGAATTATCAGAGATCGAACCAATATTCGATAAAAATGGTAATGTATATGATTTTGACGATGGTGTACGCCCCGACACCACTGTGGAGAAACTGGGTCGTTTGCGCCCTGCTTTCGATAAACCCTATGGATTAGTGACGCCAGGTAACAGCGCTCAAATTACCGATGGTGCAGCGGCACTTGTGCTGGCCAGTGAAACAGCCGTAAAAAAATATGGTTTACCTGTGCTGGCACGAATCGTCAGCACTGAATGGGCTGCTTTAAGTCCTTCTGAAATGGGCCTTGGGCCAGCCCATGCGATCGCACCTCTGCTCATGTCTGAGGGATTAAAATTAAATTCCATTGATTATTGGGAAATTAACGAAGCCTTCGCGGCCCAGGTACTCGCCGTTGTCGCTGCGCTTAACAATGACGATTATTGTAAAAATCACCTCGGTCTTGATTCTGTTCTGGGTGAGATATCGCACGATAAACTGAATATCCATGGCGGTGGTATCAGCCTAGGTCACCCAGTTGGCGCCAGCGGTGCCAGGATAGTACTGCATATGGCCAGGATACTTGAGGCTCGCGATGCACATCGAGGGATTGCTACCCTGTGCATTGGTGGCGGTCAGGGTGGTGCCATGTTACTCGAACGCGAGACTAAAACGACCAGTCCTTCTGCTCCGACGAGAAAGAAGACTGCATCAACCACAAAAAAGCGTGCAACAAAGAAAAAAGCGGTTACTAAAGCAACTACAAAAAGGAGTGTCGAATAAATGGGCGATGCAATCACAGACTGGTTTACTCACACTGACGACCTTGGCATTTTATGGTTAACGCTTAATCAGAAAGATACGGACACTAATGTATTGTCCAGCGCCGTGCTGGATCAGCTTAACCTTTTGCTCGATCAAATAGTAAAAGACACACCCGAGGCGGTTATTATCTGTTCGGGAAAATCGTCCGGTTTTATCGCCGGTGCCGATGTGAAGGAGTTCCTCACAGTAACTAACAAGCAGGAGGCATTGATCATGATTAAACGAGGGCAGAATGTGTTCAGTCGTATTGAATCACTGCCCTGCCCGACCGTTGCCATGATCGAAGGTTTTTGCATGGGCGGAGGTACCGAGCTCGCGCTCGCCTGCGATTACCGGATTGCACTGGATTCTGCTTCAACAAAAATTGGGCTTCCAGAAGTAAAACTGGGGATACATCCGGCATTTGGAGGCCTGGTAAGGTCAACCGAAATCATCAATCCAATACAGTCTCTTGAGTTAATGCTGTCAGGACGCTCATTGGCAGTAAAACCAGCTAAAGCAATGGGATTGATTGACCAGATTCAGCCACAACGCCAGATCAGGCGAGCTGCACAGCAAATGGCATTAAAAAAACCAGCACAACAGGCCATGCCATTAGTTGGGAAATTACTCTCGCTTCCCGGCGTCCGTACGCTGTTATCGGCGTATATGAAAAAACAGGTTGCCCAAAAGGC
Source organism: Gammaproteobacteria bacterium (assembly GCA_029882955.1). GTDB lineage: Bacteria > Pseudomonadota > Gammaproteobacteria. Next base: position 3,620 of record JAOUJX010000060.1, on the reverse strand, counting down.
ACCCAAACAGCACTACCCTGCGCCTTACGCGTTGCTCGATGTCTGGTCTCAGTACTATGGCAACCGCAAACGTTTGATGGAAGAAGAGGCCAATTCAGTCGCACGTTTAATACAGGGCGATACCGTACGCAATCTAATCCGTGTATTTTTCCTGCAAACGCAACTAAAGTCCCAGGGGAGTAAGGAAACATTTACACCCCAACATGTACATGTCATCGGAGCTGGTGTGATGGGGGGTGATATCGCTAGCTGGTGCGCCCTGCGCGGGTTTACTGTCACGTTACAGGATAGAGAACCCCGGTACCTATCGAATGCTATGGCGAACGCTAATAAGCTTTTTTCACGAAAAATTAGAACAAAGCACGAGCGTAACGCGGCACTGGACCGATTAATTCCGGATTGCAAAGGCTATGGCGTCGAGAAAGCCGATGTTGTTATCGAGGCAATTTTTGAAAACAAGGAAGCCAAGCAAGAGATTTATCGAGATATTGAACCGCGAATGAAGCCGGATGCAATTCTAGCAACAAACACATCGAGTATTACACTGGAGGATCTTTCAACAGCATTGAACCAACCGGAACGACTGGTAGGAATCCACTTCTTTAATCCGGTTGCTATGATGCCACTGGTAGAGATAGTAAAGACCAGGCAGTCATCAAAAGTAGTGATCGATAAAGCACTTGCTTTTACCCTGCATATTGGAAAACTACCTTTAGTCGTAAAGAGTTCTCCGGGTTTCCTGGTGAATCGCATCCTGATGCCATATCTGGTCGAAGCTATCTTCCTCTTCGACGAAGGCATCGCTCCAGAGGCTATCGATGAAGCCGCGCTTAATTTTGGTATGCCCATGGGGCCGGTCGAATTAGCAGACACGGTAGGGCTGGATATCTGTCACTCTGTTGCCGAAAATCTGTCGCAGGCTTATGACATTAGCGTTCCCGCTGGTCTGGAAAAGTTTGTCAAAGCAAATAAGCTGGGTAAAAAAACGGGCAGCGGCTTTTATCAATATACGAAAGGCAAGGCCGCCAAGAATCGAGATGCTGATCTAGGTGATCAGAAGATGATTCAGAATCGTTTACTGTTTCGACTATTGAATGAAGCTGCGATTTGTCTCGACGAGAAAATTGTCGATAACAGCGACTTACTAGATGCGGGGATTATATTTGGCACGGGCTTCGCGCCTTTCAGAGGAGGGCCGCTAAATCATAGCCGACAGCAGGGCGTTGATGCATTAATCAACACGATGGAAGAATATGGCAAAAAATACGGCGAGCGTTTTAGCCCTGCCAAAGGATGGGCGCTGGTAAAAGAATAGATTATTGCAGTTTAAACAGGCGATTAGTATTGTTGAAGGTAGTTTCTGCCAGATCTTCGATCTTTTCGCCGCGTATTTCCGCCAGTTTTTCTGCGACATAGCGAACCCTGCCAGGATGATTCTGCTTACCACGAAATGGCACCGGGGATAACCATGGCGAATCGGTTTCGATGAGCAGTCGGTTGGCGGGTATCTGTTTCGCCATTGTGCGTACGTTTTCAGCCTGATTGAAGGTCACAATGCCCGATATAGAAATATAAAAATTCATTTCTATCAATTGTTCCGCCATTGACCAGTCCTCGGTAAAGCAATGCATTACCCCCCCTACTTTGTCAGCATTGTGTTCACGGAGTATGTCCAGGGTATCCTGCCTGGCATTTCGAGTGTGGATAATCAGAGGTAAATCACATTGTTTTGCGGCTTCGATATGAGTCTCAAAACGTTGCCGTTGCCATTCCATGTCATCGTTAGCGTTTATATAATCGAGCCCGGTTTCACCGATGGCGACTACTTTCTCATTTTTTGCCAGCTCGACTAATTGTCCGACATCCGGATCCTTAACATTTGCATAGCCCGGATGAACACCGACGGAACAATAAATATTCGGATGGGACTGGACTCTTTCATACATCGAAGCAAAAGATTCGAGATTGACACCGATACAAATCATACGGGTGACCTGCTCGGCACTGATTTCGGCGAGTAACTGGGAAAAGCTATTGTTGTGTTCACCCAGATCGATTCGGTCCAGGTGACAGTGGGAATCAAAAAACATTGCGGTAAGCGATGGCCTACATGGTATGGGTTGGACGATCAGCCTGTAATGCGCCTGCGAGATAGCCTTCAATCGTGTTGCGCGTTTTACCATTGTCCTGCGAACTGAACTGAACGCCAATCCCCGCGGCTTTATTGCTTTGCGCTCCCTGAGGCGTTACCCAGATAATTTTACCTGCGACCGGCAGACGTTCTTTATCTTCCATCAAGCTAAGCAGCATGAAGACTTCGTCGCCAAGCGAGTATTTTTTGTTAGTGGGTATGAATAAACCACCATTTTTTACATAGGGCATATACGCGGCGTAGAGCGCGCTTTTATCTTTGATATTGAGAGATAATATGCCCTGACTTGGTGCTGCCATTATTCGAGACTCCCGGTAATTAGCGATTCGAGATGATAATCTGTTTAACTGATATTAGCACGTCTTCAAGCTGAAGTTGAAGATCAAGATTATTATCCTCAATCATTAGTTGACGCTCTGCCTGTGTTAATAGCCCTGTCATGGCCTGTGCCGCAACTTTGTTGCCGGGGGTAGTATTGGCATTAACTCCGTCCAGCAGGCCGGAAAACTGAAAACAATACGCCTTGATGACCATCGATACCAGTCGTCTGGTTAGTGCTATGTCCGTTGATTTTAATAATTGAACCAGGTTTGTAACATCGATCTGGTTTTGCAGGTATTGAGCGAATAGCTGTTTGAATTGACCCACCTGATCGACAAAATTAATTTCCTGAAGTTGAAGCGCGAGGACGGGGTCGCCCTCAGCTAGTTCAAGGTACCGGCCGGATTCGTCGCTTTGCATCCCCTGCTTTTGTAACCAGTCTAACGCTTCTACCTGAGCAGGGAAATTAATATCCCATTGCTGGCAACGGCTACGTATGGTGACAGGTATTCTGCCGCTATGATGGGTTACCAGCAATACTAATACATGGGCTGCAGGCTCTTCGATCGTTTTTAACAGACTATTGGCACCGGCTATACTCATTTTCTCAGCCGGATAAATCACCACTATTTTTAAATTGTCGTAGTTACGAGTTAAGTGAACTTCATGTATTAACTCACGTATCTGCTCTATCTTTATGTTTTTATTTACTTTTTTATTTTTTTCGTCGTACTCTAAACCTACCAGCTTAAAGTCAGGGTATGTATTTGCCAGCATCAGCTGACAACTCGAACACTCTCCACAGGGTCGGCTATTTTCGTCATGCCGACAAAGTAATAGCATTGATAAGTACCAGATAAATCCGGTGTTATCTTCCTCGCCAGGCAAAGAAAGCAATATTGCATGGGGTAATCTTTTACGTTGATGGAGGCTTTTTAATTGCTCTAAAAAAGGCTTTTGCCAGGGTAAGAAAACTGGTTTGACAGATACTACAGAATCGTTTTTCGTATTAACCGGCATAACTTGTTTCTAGAGAAAGGCTGAATTGCTGGTTAATGGCCTTAATAATTTCCTTACTGACTAACTCAATGCTTTGATTCGCATCAATCAGTCGATACTGAGAAGGGTTTTTGAGAGCTATTTGACG
>JAOUJX010000387.1 GCA_029882955.1 Gammaproteobacteria bacterium | reverse complement strand
GCATTCTGGTTAGCGCTAGATTGATCGTTTTGTAAAACCTTTATCCGCCTATCCACATCCTCGTTAAGAACAGCCGGCTGCAAACAGGTAAAAGCAATCAAGCTGTAATATCCAACCGCGAAAATTCCCGACTGGAACAAACTATCGATCAGGGCGACGAATAATAGCATGGGTAATAGCAGCACCAGTGGAGCCAGACGGCGCGGCAATTGAGATGGAATCCAGTGATTGGCAATCCAGCGAAAATAATTCGATAGTGAATGCTGCCGGCGTTGATCTCGTAGTGCAGGAAAACTACGATCCAGAACCAATGCGATAATAATGCCGACAGTCAACATTTAGCTCGCCTGCAGGCCATTGAGTCGACTCCAGTCGAATGCCGGGCCCGGGTCGGTTTTTCGACCCGGTGCGATATCGCTATGCCCGCATATGCCATCATCGCCTATATCCGGAAAATATGAACGCAGGCTATCGACAAGCTCTCTCAGGCCCTGATACTGTTGTTCGCTATAGTCCAGCTCATCGGTACCTTCGAGTTCAATGCCAATAGAAAAATTATTACAGGCCTGTTCACCACGCCAGCTGGAAACCCCTGCATGCCAGGCTCGATTAAGAAAGGAAACAAACTGCACAATATTGCCATCACGCTCGATCAGGCAATGGGCGGAAACCTGCATATCGCAGATATCGGCAAAATAAGGATGCAAGCTTGCGACTAACTGGTTGCAAAAAAACTGGCGAATATATTCACCACCGAATTCGCCAGGTGGTAAACTAATGCCGTGTATAACAACGAGTTTAATATTGACATTTTCAGGCCTGGCATCGTAGTTAGGCGATCGAACTATTTCCACCGTTTGTAACCACCCTGCTTCATCTATTGTGAGTGCTGTCATGCCGTCATTTACGATGGTGCGTGTTTATGAATTAAAGATTAACTGGTTTGAATGTTAAAACTAGAGCGCACCATAAAGTATCTATCATGAACCTGCAAGACCTCAACCAACCTCAGCAGCAGGCGATCACCTGCATCGACCAGCCCTGTCTGGTACTCGCGGGTGCCGGCAGTGGCAAAACCCGTGTTATCACTCATAAAATAGCTTATCTAATCAACCAGGTCGGCTACGCTCCCCACAGTATTCGCGCACTGACTTTTACCAATAAAGCCGCACGAGAAATGAAACAACGCATCGCTTCATTGCTTGGTAAGAAGCAGTCCAGGGGACTCGGAATTTCGACCTTCCACACGCTTGGCTTGCAAATCCTGCAAACCGAATATCAGGTATTAGGATATCGCAAAGGTTTTAGCATCATGGACGCCAGAGACGTGGAATCCTGTCTCGGCGAATTGACTCATCGGTCCGATCAGGATGACCCGGCATTTGTGAAACAAACCATGTATCAGATCAGCCGCTGGAAGAATGAATTCATCGACGCTACTCAGGCTGAATCCATAGCAGACACACCCATAGAACAAATCCAGGCAAAAATATATCAGGCTTATCAGCAACATCTGCTGGCCTGTAATTCAATGGATTTCGATGATCTGATTATGCTGCCGGTTATCCTTTTCCGGCGAAACGAAGACCGACTGCTTAAATGGCGTGGAAAAATACACTACCTGCTGGTCGATGAGTATCAGGATACCAATACCAGTCAATATGAGCTGATCCGTCTAATCTGCGGCATACGACAAAAGCTCACAGTCGTGGGTGACGATGACCAGTCAATCTATGCATGGCGCGGCGCCCGTCCGGAAAACATTAATCGATTAAGGCAAGACTTCAAAGCTCTACAGGTGATAAAACTTGAACAGAATTACCGCTCCAGCAGCAGAATTCTAAACGCCGCTAATACCTTAATCGCCAACAATCCGCACCTGTTTGACAAAAAACTCTGGTCTGCAGCCGGCCAGGGGGAGTTTATCCGTGTTTTCCCCTGCAAGAATACCGACGACGAGGCTAATCGCGTTGCCATCGACATCATCAGCCGTCGCTTTCAGAACAACGACGCCTACAGCCGGTTTGCGATTTTGTATCGAAGTAATTTTCAATCACGCAATTATGAAAAAGCCTTACGCGACCATTCAATCCCTTATCAGCTGACTGGCGGCACGGCCTTTTTTGAGCGCCGGGAAATAAAAGACATCATGGCTTATCTGCGCCTGCTCAGTAACCCGGATGACGATCAGGCATTACTACGCATCATAAACACGCCTCGTCGCGAAATAGGCGCAGCTACCATCCAGAGCCTGGCTAACTATGCCAGAGAACGACGCTGTAGCCTTAGCAGGGCCATGTATGAACTCGGCTTACGTGAAAATCTTGGCAAGCGTGCCTGGCATCGTTTACAGGGTTTTGCCGATTTAATCTCTGAATTAGTCTCAGAGACTGATCAAATCGAAGCAATGGCTTTGGCGCGGCTTCTCATAGCAAAGCTGGACTATGCCAGCTGGCTTAGCGAAACCTGTAGCTCACAGAAACAGGCTGACGATGCGATGGAAAACGTCCTCGAACTGGTTAGCTGGATCGGCAATCTTCAAAAAACACGCGATGACGATTCGCTTGCAGGACTGATATCGCATTTATCGCTGATGTCGATACTCGAGAATGACGAAGACCAGAACGAAAAAGACGCCGTGCAGTTAATGACCTTACACGCCGCAAAAGGACTCGAATTTCCTCATGTGTATCTGGTCGGCTTCGAGGAAGATAGTCTGCCACATCATCAGTCACAGGATGCAGATGGCCTGGAAGAAGAACGTCGACTGGCTTATGTCGGAATTACCCGGGCAGAGCAGACGTTAACCCTTTGTCACGCCAAAACACGGCAGAAATTCGGTGAGTTACAACACTGCGAACCCAGCCGGTTTTTATTCGAATTACCCGAAGAAGATCTGGACGGCGCGGAGCATCTAGCGAGTAAGCTGAGCGAAAGCGAGAAAAAGCAACAGGGTATGAATACCTTCGCCGACCTTAAAGCAATGCTTAATGCTGAATAATCTGACTCAGAAATAACTTCGTGCGTTCGTTCTGAGGGTTATTAAAGAATTCCTGCGGTTCATTTTCTTCAATAATTTCGCCCGCATCCATGAAAATAACACGGTTTGCCACCTTCTTGGCAAAACCCATTTCGTGGGTGACGCAGATCATAGTCATACCTTCTTCGGCGAGTTCGACCATGACATCGAGCACTTCTGAAATCATCTCCGGATCGAGTGCCGATGTCGGTTCGTCGAACAGCATGACTTTTGGATTCATACACAAACTACGCGCTATCGCCACACGCTGCTGCTGGCCTCCCGAAAGCTGCCCTGGATACTTCAACGCCTGTTCGGGGATTTTAACCCGTTCCAGATACTTCATGGCGACCTCTTCGGCCTCGGACTTGGCCATTTTTCGGACCCAGATCGGTGCCAATGTGCAGTTTTCCAATACCGACAGGTGGGGAAACAGATTAAAATGCTGGAAGCACATACCGACTTCACGTCGGGTCGCTTCGATGTGCTTCAGATCACTGGTTAACTCGACACCATCGACAATGATCTGTCCCTGCTGATGTTCTTCCAGGCGGTTGATACAACGTATCGCAGTCGACTTGCCCGAACCCGAGGGCCCGCAGATAACGATACGCTCGCCGCGTTTGACATGGAGATTGATATCTTTCAGTACGTGAAAT
>JAOUJX010000059.1 GCA_029882955.1 Gammaproteobacteria bacterium | reverse complement strand
CGGGTTATCGCTGGATTGGTCGCGCGCCAGATCGAGGTCGAAATCCATGTGTTGATCGGCCTTGCGCATCACGTAAAAGAAACGTGCGGCGTCTTTGCCGACGTCGTCACGCAACTGTTTTAACGTTACGAATTCACCAGATCGAGTCGACATCGACATTTTCTTGCCGTTTTCGTAGAGATTGGCGAATTGCACCAGCTGAATTTCGAGTCGCTCGGCGTCGTAGCCAAGTGCTGTCAGCGAGGCTTTAACGCGTGCGATATAACCATGGTGGTCGGCACCCCAGATATTGATGACACGGTCGAAGCCGCGATCCAGCTTGTTTTTATGATAAGCAATGTCAGAAGCAAAGTAAGTCGTCTGACCATTGTCTCGCTGCACTACGCGGTCTTTTTCGTCGCCCAGTTCGGTAGAGCGAAACCACAGCGCGCCGTCTTTCTCGTAAATGTAGCCATTTTCGTTGAGCTGCTTGATCGATGCCTCGAGTAGCCCGCCATCTGACAAAGAACGTTCGGAAAACCACTCATCGTAATCGACACCGAAGGCGTGTAAATCATTGCGGATGACTTCGACCAGCGTATTTAAAGCGAGATCGAAAACCACTCGATAGCCGTCGCCAAGCAACGCGTGAGCATTCGCGATTAAATCATCAATATGCTTTTCCTTGTCACCCAGCGGCGCGTCTGCGGAAACTTTCTTAAATACGGCTTCCTGGTCGTGCTTGAAACGTTCTCCATTTTCGCGGTGCAGGGTAGCAGCGATATCCCAGACATAATCGCCCTGATAGCCATTGCTGGGGAATGTTAACTCGACGCCGCAAAGTTCGAGGTAACGCAACCAGACTGAGGTGCCGAGAATATCCATCTGCCGTCCGGCGTCGTTAACATAGTATTCGCACTGTACGTCATAACCGACGTGGCGCAGTATATTAGCTAATGTTGCGCCATAGGCTGCGCCGCGTCCGTGACCGACGTGCAGCGGGCCGGTGGGGTTGGCGGAAACAAACTCGATTTGAATTTTCTCGCCCTTGCCGTGTTCGCTTTTGCCGTAAGACTCAGCCTGTTGGAGGATGTTGCTGATCACCGAGTGACTGGCTTCGCTGTCGATGAAGAAATTGATAAAACCGGGGCCGGCAACTTCGACCTTGTCGATAGAATTGTTATCTTCCAGTTGGGTAATGATTAGCTCAGCGACCTGGCGCGGAGGCTTACCCGCCTGCTTCGACAGCGTCATGGCGATATTGCTGGCAAAATCCCCCTGGCTGCGATCTTTGGTCGCGGTAACCTGGATGTTTATTTTTAGATCGTCTGGTAATTGCGCGCTTTGCTGCAAGTCGGCGAGTGCCTTTTCGATCAGATCGTGAATGGTCTGTTTCAAGAATGTGTAACCTGGTTCGGCAAGCGGTTGTTGCCTGATAAAATAAACCGCGATTCTACATGGATGAGGGCTTATACAAAAGACCTATGGTCCATCAAATGGCGAGTTACCTGGCCTGCCCATCCACGCGGTCGCCATCGCGCGTCATATAATAAGCCCCGAGAATCGGTAAAAAGGTCACCAGTACTACCACCATCGCAACCACATTGGTTACCGGCCTTTGTCGAGGTCGCACCAATTCTTCCAGCATCCAGATCGGCAGGGTGGTTTGTTGTCCTGCAGTAAAAGTCGTGACGATAACTTCATCAAAAGACAGCGCAAACGCGAGCATTCCCCCGGCCAGTAGGGCGGTACCCACATTCGGCAGTATCACGTAACGGAAGGTTTGAAAGCCATCAGCACCGAGATCCATAGAAGCATCGATTAATGAAGCCGAACTGCGGCGAAAGCGTGCAACCGCGTTGTTGTAGATTACTACCACGCAAAAAGTTGCATGGCCAAGAATTATCGTCCACATCGAAAAGGGTATTTCTGCGAGGCTGAATGCCGAGCGTAAGGCGATACCGGTGATAATACCGGGCAGCGCTATCGGCAGGATAACCAGGAGAGAAATGGTTTCCCGACCGAAAAATTTTGAACGGGAAACAGCAGCGGCGCAAAGCGTACCCAATAGCATGGCAATCACGGTCGATATCGACGCCACCTGCAGTGAGAGTTTGAGCGCCGCCCAGACATCGGGGCGTCCCCAGGTAACGGCAAACCATTTCAGCGTGAAACCGGGCGGAGGCCACTGGTAGCTCTTTTCTTCGGTAGTAAACGCGTAGACGAAAATCAATAAGATCGGCAGATGCAAGAATAGTAGTCCGGCCGCGGCGGCAATCTTGAGCGAAACGGGAGCCTGTTGATTAGAGCGCATCAAAAGCCCCCTGGCGTTTTGCCATCCATAAGTAAAATCCCATGATGACGATAGGCACAATGGTGAAGGCTGCCGCCAGTGGGATATTGCCGGCGATGCCCTGATGCGCATACACCGCCTGACCGATGAACAAGCGCGAGGAACCTATAATCTGAGGAATAATATAGTCGCCCAGTGTCAGCGAAAAAGTGAATATCGAGCCTGCGATAACACCGGGTAATGCCAGTGGTAACAGCACATGCCTGAAGGTTTGTCCTGGTTGGGCACCGAGGTCGGAAGAAGCTTCGAGCAGGTTACCGGGTACGCGTTCCAGCGCGGCCTGCATGGGTAAAATCATAAACGGCAACCAGACATAGAGAAATACCAGGCAGGTGCCGAGGTAACTCACTGAGAGGGAATTACCGCCGATGATTGGAATTGCCAGTATGGCATCGAGCAACCAGGTCAGATGCAATTTGGCGAATACCCAGTTTAGAATGCCTTCCTTCGCTAATATCAGTTTCCAGGCGTAAATTTTAACCAGATAACTCGACCACAATGGCAGCATGACACCGAGGTAAAAGATCGCTTTCCACTTTCCTCGTGCATAACGTGCTGCATAGTAGGCTATCGGGAAGGCAACAATCGCCGCGAGAATGGTAACAACAATGGCGGTCGATACCGTACGCAGGATAATGTCGAGATTTGCCGGGTGTAAAAGTTCACCGTAGGTTTTCAAAGTGAATTCGCGAACTACCATACCGCTAAACTCGTCTATCGAGAAAAAGCTTTGTACCAGCAGGGCGAATAATGAACCGAGGTAGACGATGCCGAGCCAGAGCAATGGCGGTAATAGCATCAAAAACAGGAACATGCGCGGATTGCGCCAGATATAGTCGGAAGCGACGCCGAATAAACCGCCGCGCCCGGGCGTGATGACGGCTTCGGGATGGTTCATGTCGAGCTATCCATTAAGCGCACATCGGCACTATCCCAGTCGACCTGTATCTGTTCGCCGTCAGCAGGCAGGGCCTGATTAGAAGGGGATAAGGCATTCAGCCTTATCCCATTGATATCGAGTACCAGGCGGGTCATGGCGCCAAGATAACTACGCGATATGACGACCGCTGTTCTGCCACCGGAATCGACAAGGCGAACTGCCTCGGGTCTGAGGCTGGCCCATTGTCCCGCGGTATTAGTTTTATCGGCAAAGTCGGCTGGTATGACATTAGAAGAGCCGACAAAATCGGCCACAAAGCGTGTATCGGGTCGCTGATAAATATCTTCGGGGCTGCCAACCTGAACCACTTTGCCTTGATTGAAAATGGCGATCCTATCGGCCATGGAAAGCGCCTCACCCTGATCGTGGGTGACAAAGATAAAAGTGATGCCGAGAACCTTCTGTAACGATTTCAATTCGTCCTGCATTTGTTCGCGCAGTTTCAGGTCCAGCGCGCCTAATGGTTCATCGAGCAGTAATACCCGGGGTTTATTAACCAGTGCGCGAGCCAGAGCGACTCGTTGACGCTGCCCGCCCGAGAGCTCGCTCGGTTTGCGTGCTCCATAGCCTGGGAGTTGTACCAGGTCCAGCGCCTGCTCTGCTTCAGCATAGCGTTCTGCTTTTTTGATTCCGCGAATCATTAAGCCATAGGCAACGTTATCGAGGATATTCAGATGCGGGAATAGCGCATAATCCTGAAATACGGTATTCACATGACGCCGATAAGGCGGTACTAATTCCGCAGTTTCGCCAAAAATTTCGATATGTCCGGCGCTGGGTTGTTCGAAACCGGCGATGAGTCTAAGGCAGGTCGTTTTGCCCGAACCCGAAGGGCCCAGCATGGCGAAAAACTCACCTTCCTGAATCGACAGGTCAACAGTATCGACGGCTTTAACATCGCCGTAAAAACGACAAACACCTGAAAATTGTACGGAAATGGTCATAAACTGTGCTCTGAACACGCCATCGATCGACTCGATGGCGTGTTTACTTCGTCATAACAGGAAAGGGATTAGCGGCCGCCGATGACGCCTATATAGTCGGATACCCAGCGGTAATAAGGTACGCATAGACCCTGGCTTTCGCATTTGGAAACAGGGGTTTTCCAGAATTTAATGCGCTCGAAATCCTCCAGACCATTGGCTTTACAGCCCGCCGCATTTTGCATTCCGCGGCCATCGGTGCAGGCTGCGGGTACTGCGGGAACGGCACCAAACCAGACCGACAGGTCACTTTGTAAATTAGAGGATAAGGTATGCTCCATCCACAGATAGGAACAGTTGGGATTTTCAGCATCGGCGTGCATCATCGTAGTGTCTGCCCACCCGGTCGCACCTTCCTGAGGGATAGTGGAAGCAACAGGTTGTTTCTCACCAGCGAGCAGGCCAACCTGGAATGGCCAGGAGCCCGAAGCTACCACGCCCTCATTTTTAAAATCGTCGATCTGGATAAAAGCGTCGTGCCAATATCGGGAAACGAGCTTTCGCTGCTGGCGCAATAAATCGAGCGAGGCCTTGTACTCCTCTTCGTTTAACTCGTAGGGGTCTTTAATGCCCAGTTCCTTGTTATGGTACATGAGGTAATTAGCCGCGTCGGCCACGTGGATAGGGCCGTCGTAGGCCTGAACTCGCCCTTTATTTGATTTGCCATCATCCAGCGTCTGTTCTTCGAATACCACACTCCAGCTTTTAGGCGCTGATTTAAATGCATTGGTGTTATACATCAGCACGTTAGGCCCCCACATATAAGGTGTGCCGTAGTGAACGCCCTTTACCGTATGCCAGGGTGCATTCTTCAGACGCTCATCAACCGTATTCCAGCTGGGGATTAAATCGGTATTAACCGGCTGCACGCGCTTGCCGGCAATCAGTCGTAGCGAGGCATCGCCCGAGGCGGTAACCAGATCGAATCCACCTTCGTTCATCAAAGCCACCATTTCATCCGAGGTATTGGCGGTTTTGATATTTACCTGACATCCAGTGGCCTTTTCGTAGGAAGTGACCCAATCGAATTCTTTGACGGTTTCTCCTCTTTCGAGATAACCAGGCCAGGCGACAATATTGAGTTGCCCTTCGCCAGCTCCCACTTTCGTTAGCATTTCAGCCGATACTGCCGGCCCTGCGAGGGTCGCGCTGAGTGCTGCGACCGCACAGGATTTCATTAAGTAATGCATAGTTTACCTCCGGGTTATCAGGCCTGCGAGCGCAGGCCATTATTAATAATAGCGGGAAGACTATCAGAATGTCATTAAGGGATAAACATAGATTAAGCGCCGATGATGTTATGGTCCGGGCCATATGGAAATTTAGTGATATTTTCTACGCTGTCTTCGTCCACCACGAGAATATCGTGTTCGCGATAACCACCGGCACCGGGAGTTCCCAGCGGCAGGGTTAACATCGGTTCCATCGAGACCACCATGCCCGGTACCAGTTCTGTGTCGATATCTTCACGCAGTTCCAGCCCGGCTTCCCGACCGTAGTAATGTGATAGTACGCCAAACGAGTGACCGTAACCGAACGAGCGGTATTGCAACAGATCCAGTTCTTCGAAGTAGCGATTGATCTCAGCGCAGATACCGGAACAGGTAGCTCCCGGCTTGATCAATGACAGGCCAAGTTCATGGGCACCGACATTGGCTTGCCAGATACGCAGCGAATCGGCGTCGGGTTCACCGAGGAACAGGGTGCGTTCCAGGGCGGTATAGTAACCCGAGATCATGGGGAAGGTATTCAGGCTGAGAATATCACCCATTTCCAGCTTCTTCGTGGTCACCGGGTTATGCGCGCCGTCGGTGTTTAACCCAGCCTGAAACCAGACCCAGCTATCGCGTAGTTCACTATCGGGATATGACTTTGAGATTTCCAGTTCCATTGCATCGCGCCCGGCCATGGCGACATCGATTTCGCGTGTGCCCTCCTTAATGGCGGCATGAATCGCTTCGCCACCGATATCGGCGGTGCGTGCGCCACCTTTAATCAGTTCTATTTCTTCGGCGGATTTGATCATGCGTAATTTCATGATCTCAGCATTTAGGTCGTTTACCTTCACATTGCCCAAAAAGCTGGTCATGGTTTCGCGCGAGGCCAGGGTCATGTGATCGCCTTCGATGCCGATAGCTTTCGCATGGGGAATAATCGATTTGACTGCGCGCCAGTAATTATTGCGCTGCCAGTCGGTGTAAATAATGTTTTCGCCATGGCAACGACGCCAGGGCTGACCGCCATCTATGTTGGCTGAGACGGTGACGCAGCGAGTGGCGGTGACAACACAGGCGTAGGGTCGGCCAAAAGAGCAGTACAGGAAGCCCGAGTAATAGGCGATATTGTGCATCGAGGTCAGCAGCATGGCTTCGACGCCAAGGCTTTCCATGAGTTCTCGTAAATTACTCAGACGCGCATCGTATTCGGCGTCGGAAAAAGGTAAGTTAGCTTTTGACCCGTTTTGTAATTCGAAAAAGTCAGGTCGTACAGTTTGCGATTGAGGCATAGGTTACTCCGAAGTCGTAGCCGGGTAACTCAATAAGTTTACCCGGAAAATTTATCCGGGCGTACAGGATCAAAAATCTGCAAAAGCAGTCATCGATTACGCTAAACGGTAGCGACGCCATCGCCACCAGCGGAACGCGATTTTAGCGATCAGGCTTAACGCGGGCAAGTATAATTTAAGCTAAACTCGCCGTCTAAATTGATGTTAGGCTATGCGGCCGAATTTACACCCGATTTTATGGTTTTAGCATGAAGTTTGAAGGCACTGATACCTACGTAGCGACCGATGATTTACAGATGGCCGTTAACGCTGCCGTTACCCTGCAGCGCCCATTGCTGATCAAGGGCGAGCCGGGCACTGGCAAGACTCTATTGGCAGAAGAAGTGGCGGCTGCTCTGGGCAAGCCTTTGATTCAATGGCACATTAAGTCAACCACCAAAGCCCAACAGGGGCTTTACGACTACGACGCGGTTTCACGCCTGCGGGATTCCCAGTTAGGTGATGAGAAGGTTAATAATATAAAAAACTATATCCGCAAGGGAAAAATGTGGGAGGCCTTTGAATCGGACGAGCAGGTAATTCTACTCATCGATGAAGTGGATAAGGCCGATATCGAGTTTCCCAACGATTTACTGGTTGAGCTCGATAAAATGGAGTTCTTCGTTTATGAAACAGGCGAAACCATAAGAGCCAGACATAGACCGATTATTATCATTACCAGTAACAATGAAAAAGAATTACCGGATGCATTCCTGCGCCGCTGTTTTTTCCACTTTATCCAGTTTCCCGATCGTGAAACCATGTTGAAGATTGTCGATGTTCATTACCCGGATGTGCAAAAAAATCTGGTGAATGAAGCCCTCGAAGTTTTCTTCGAAATCCGTTCCATTCCGGGGTTGAAGAAAAAGCCGTCTACCTCTGAGTTAATCGACTGGTTAAAACTTTTGATGGCAGATGATCTGTCGGATGAGATTCTTAAAAATCGGGATAGCGGACAGATTATTCCAAAGCTCTATGGCGCCCTGCTGAAGAATGAACAGGACGTGCATATGCTGGAGCGCCTGGCTTTTGCGCACCGTCGGGAAAGTCGTTAAGGCGAATGTTAATCAGTTTTTTCCAGGTACTTAAACGGGCTGGTATTCCTGTTTCGATTAAAGAATTATTAGACCTGATTCTGGCTCTGAAAAATCACCTGGCTTTTGCCAGCGTCGATGAATTTTATTATCTCAGCCGGACTATTCTGGTGAAAGACGAAAAGTACTTTGACCGTTTCGACCAGGCCTTTGGTTACTATTATAAAGATCTCGAATCACTGGAAGATATAATCGAAGCTATGATTCCCGACGAGTGGCTACGCCAGGAATTTAGCAAACAGCTCAGCGAAGAAGACAAAGCAAAAATAGAATCTCTGGGTGGGCTGGACAAGTTGATTGAGGAATTCAAAAAGCGCCTGGAGGAACAGAAAGAACGCCATCAGGGCGGCAATAAATGGATAGGCACCGGTGGTACCTCGCCCTTCGGCCACGGCGGTTATCATCCGGAAGGCATCCGGGTTGGCGGTGAGAGCAGAAATAAAAAAGCGGCTAAAGTCTGGGAGAAAAGAGAGTTCAAAAACCTGGACGACAGTGTCGAACTTGGCACTCGCAATATCAAGGTGGCTTTACGCAGATTACGCAAGTTCGCCCGAACCGGGGCCGAAGATGAACTCGACCTGGACGATACCATCCGCTCCACCGCCAGCAACGCCGGCTTACTCGATATTAAAATGGTGCCCGAGCGTCATAACTCGGCAAAAGTCCTGCTGTTCTTTGATGTGGGCGGTTCAATGGATCCGCATATCAAAATATGCGAAGAAATGTTTGCCGCAGCCCGTTCGGAATTCAAACACATGGAGTATTTTTATTTCCATAATTTCATTTACGAATCGGTCTGGCGCGACAATAGTCGCCGTCATAGCGAGCGCCTGGCGCTGCTCGACATCATGCATCGCTATAGCAGCGACTATCACATCATATTCGTCGGCGACGCCTCCATGTCACCCTACGAAATAATGCAACCCGGTGGCAGTGTAGAGCACTGGAACGAAGAAGCCGGTGTTTTATGGATGCGGCGATTAAAAGAAGTTTACGAAAAAATTATCTGGATTAATCCGGTGCCTGAAGACGAATGGTATTACACCCAGTCGATTGAGATGACGAACCATTTAATGGATGGGCATATGTATCCTTTGACGGTTAAGGGGCTTGAGGAGGGGATGGGGTATTTGTCTAAGTAGGGTTGTGAAACTGTAACTGTATAGAAATCGGGTATAATCTGCTAAAGGATTATAACTGTAGGATGTGGTGAGGCACGAACCGCATCCTACGGTGCTGTATCAATTTAGATAAGACCTTCGCCACCCCAGTTATGTGGTGTCGTTAGGAAAGATCAGTAAGGATTTTTTTCTATAAGAAAAGATTTTCAATCGTATCGAAAAGCTCACTGGGATTGACCGGTTTACGAAGTATTTTATCGACTCCTATTGCCTTGACAGCGTCAATCTCGTTGCCGAAGGTGTGCCCAGTCAATATGACCACCTTGATTTTCAAACCCAGTTTTCTAAGAGTCTCCAGAGTGCCTACCCCGCCTAGGCCTGGCATGATTAAATCCAGAATGACCAGGTTAAAACTTCCTGTTTGAAGCAGTTCAAGAGCCTTTTCCCCGGATAAAGCCAGTTCTGCCTGGAAACCCTTGCTCTCAAGCATCTCTGTAATACTTTGGCCAGAATCGACATCATCATCGACAACAAGAATAGTAGCTGAGTTCATGACGTGCTATTTAAATCGCTAGAAAAAATTGGTAATTTTATAATAACCCTGGTGCCGCCGGCAGCAGAGATATTTTCTATCTCAATCTCCCCCGAATGTTTTTCAACAATTTGTTTAACAATAGCCAATCCCAGACCAACCCCGTATATTTTTGTACTGTAAAGGGGGTCGAAAACGGACTTGATATTATCCTTTGGGACTCCTGGTCCATTGTCTTCCAGTGTGATAACCACGGTACTGGATTTAACCTGCGTTGTTAACAACAGTCTTTTATCCTTTTTATCCTGGAAATCCATCAGTGCCTGGCAGGCATTATCGCTGATGTTTACGAGGACACGGAAAAATTTTTCTTTGTCAATTGCGACCGGAGAGTTTCCTGCGGAAAAATTTGTGCTCAACTTCACTTCGTCGGGAAGGGAAAGATCGGGGATTACATCCTGTATCCATGAATCCAAAAGTACCGGTTCCATTGTTATATTCCCTGCGCGAGAAAACTCCATCATTTCATCCACAATATTTGCACAGCGATGAATATTCCGGTCAATTCGTTCAAACAGGATTTTGACTCCAGAATCTAATTCATTGCATTTTCCCTGGAGTAAATACATTGATGTCCGAATGACATTTAGAGGGTTTCTAAGCTCGTGATTGACTGAGCCGGTAAGTTGGCCGAGGACGGCTAGTTTTTCTTTTTTCACCAACTCCTCCCTGGTCTGGACTAATTCGTTTGTTCTTTCCTGAACTAATATTTCCAGTTGAGAATTAAGTTTTTCCAGGTCCTCTTCGGCCTTTTTTTGCTGACTGATATCTTTTTGCACTACCATCCAGACCTCACCATGTTCGGCGTGGGTAAAGGCTGAATATGATACTGAGCACCAAAATGCCTGTCCTCCGCGGGCGAGGTATTTTAATTCTCCTTTCCATACCCCGGTGTCATAGAGTTGGTTGTTGATTGTTTCGGTAACCACTTTAGGTGTATGTATATCGGGCGATATTAACTCCGAGACGTTTTTTCCAATCATTTCTCCGCTGTCATAGCCAAACAAAACTTCTGAACCGGAGTTTGCAAAAATAATATTTCCACTATCGACGCTGACCAGGTTCACACCTTCAGTCATATAGTCGATGATTCTCGCCCCAAGCCGAACCTCTTCATCGGGTATGCTCAGGGCTCTAGTGCCCATATGCTTATATCGATCGGGGATAACAGGGCTAGAAGCACCGAATTCCTCAATAATTGAAAAACAACCATTGGGTTCGCATCTAGTTAGGTAGGTATTCACTGTTGAATGGTGAGTATCTCGATCAATTGATACTTCGCCTTGAGGACCGGAAAAACTAAGGGTTTCCAGTGCATCAACTAACTTCTCCGGATCAAGGCTACCGGCTTGATTGGCAGCCAAAGCGAAAGCTTTGACACACAAATATGCGCCTTCACTGAAGTTGGTCAAGATTCCATTGCCATCCGGCCAAATTCCGTTTACTCCCGGATAAGATGATAAGCGGGTCAATAATTCCTCATTTTCCCTGGTTTTAACCGACATGAAGTAGGTGTTGCACGAGTAGAACCCTTCCCTGACTTCCGATGGTAAATGGCTGGCCATATTTTCGTCATAATGCCCCATTACCACGGCTATTTTTTGCTTCAAGCCTTTTTTGGTGAATCTGGTCAGTAGTTCTACCTGGTCACGCCCTGCGAAATAAGGCACAAAGACATCAGGGTTTGATGCTTCTACACGGGAAATCAGGGTGTCCATATCGTCAGGGTCAGTTCCGATAGGGAGGTATTGTTCTCCCACTACCTCGCCACCGATACTCATGAGGCTCCGTTTCGCCGCATCTATCGAGCCACGAGACCATTCGTAATTATTCCCCGAAAAAAACATTCTTGAACCAAAGCGCTTTGCCATGAATGGGATCATCTTCGAAATCTGTTGGTTAGGTAGTGCTGCCAGATGAAAAAAATAGCGGCTCATGATTCCGCCTTCATGAAATGAGAAATTCAAGTATGGGATTTTTCTTGGGTCGGCAACCCGATAGGCTACTGCAATTCGCGAATTTGAAAGAAGATTTCCGATAATTGCTACACAGCGGTGTTTATCAACCAATTTTTCCGCCGCAGGAACTGCGCTATCGGGAAGACTTCCATCGTCTTCGATGATTAGTTCAAGTGGCCTGTTTAATACGCCGCCGGTTTCATTGACTTCCTGACAAGCTATTTCCGCGGCACGGATTATTTCCTCGCCATAAATACCGACAACTCCAGTCAGGGGCGGCATCAATCCTAATCGAACCGTTTTAATGTTTTTGTTAAATGTTTTCTGGCTCATCGTTAGGCGCAATCCTGAAATCTCACAAATCTAATGTTTTGGTATAGCCTAAAAATAATTTTTATGCTGAAGTATTCGAGATAATACGGATTATTAAATAAACACGGGACTACTCTAATAGGTTGAATTTGCGCGATATGGCAACGACGATACTGGGACTAAGCCATGGAAGGCTGTAGGTAGAACAATGCAGGAGCAATTGTCGAGCAGGGTGTTTATCCGTTGGATTGGGGTTTTGTTATGGATGAGTCTCGGAGTTATGGTGAATGACGCGAGCGATGCGGTTCGTATCTCACCACATCCTACAGATAATAATACCCATAAAATTATCCATAAATACCCAATAAAGCGGGTACATGGGTCGGAGTCAGGCTTGACTCCGATCCTCTATATTTATGCCTACCAGGGCAAAGAAAAAGTCTTAACCGTCGTATAACTATTCATCGCTTCAATCACCCCTTCCTTATACCCAAGACCAGAATCTTTAATACCACCAAACGGTGACATTTCGATGCGATAACCCGGTACCTCCCAGATGTTGACCGTGCCGGTTTCGAGCTCGTTGATGAAGCGGATGATATCGGGCATGCGATTGGTGCAGACGCCGGATGATAATCCGAAAGCGGTTGAGTTGGCCACTTCGATGGCATGATCGATATCGCGTACACGGATGATCGGGATGGGTGGACCGAATGTTTCTTCGACGACGAGTTCGCAGTCTGCGGGGACATGGTCGAGTACGGTGGGTGAATAAACCGCGCCCTGACGATCATTGCCGTAAAGTAATTTGGCGCCTTTTTCGATGGCGTCGTTGACCCGGTTCTGGAACAGGATAGCGGATTGCTCATTGATGACGGTACCGACATCGGTGTCGGGATCCATGGGGTCGCCGTATTTCAGTTTGGCGGCTTTTTCGGCGACTAGTGCGGCAAATGCATCGGCGACCGAATCGATACATAAAACGCGCTTCACTGCAGTACAACGCTGGCCTGAATTTTTGGTGCCACCGGCGACCGCAAGTTCAGCGGCTTTATCGAGATCGGCATCATCCATGACGATGAGCGGAGAATTACCGCCGAGTTCGAGAACCGTGCGGCGATAGCCCGCATTTTTAGCAATATATTTTCCGACCGGGACGCTGCCGGTGAATGAAATCAGATCGATATGTTCATTGGTTAGCATCTCGTCGCCCATGTCTTCAGGCAGCCCGGTAATAACCGACAGCATTTCGGGCGGCAGACCGGCTTCGTAGCAAATATCCGCCAAAAGTAATGCGGTCAGAGGCGTTTGCTCGGTTGGTTTGGCGACCATGCAGTTATTGGTGGCAATCGAGGGTGCGATTTTGTGCGAAATCATGTTCAAGGGGTGATTGAACGGTGTAATCGCCGAGATCGCAGTAAGCGGTTCGCGCTGAGTGAAGATTTTTCGTTGCTTGCCATGCGGGGTTAAATCGCAGGAAAATATCTGTCCATCATCATTTATACACAATTGGCCGGCCAGGCTGTAGACGTCAAAAGCACGACCGACTTCATAGATGCTGTCTTTCTTACTTAATCCACATTCGGCGGTAATCAGGTCAGAAATTTCATCCTTGCGCTCGACGATCATGTGCGCAATTTTGGTCAATATCTGCTGACGCTCGTATCGTGTCAGTTTGGGTTTGTAGTTAGCCGCTATTTCAAAAGCTTTGGCAACCTGCCCACGGCTGGCGCGAGGTACTGTACCTACCAGATCGTTGTTATAGGGGTTGAAAACTTCAACTACCTTACCGGTATCGCCATCAACCAGCTTTCCGGCAATGCGCATTTTCTCGTGTTTGATTGTCATGATTTCTTTTCCTGAAAAATAAGATCTAGATGCTGTGATTCAGCGCGACATTAAAAATATCGAAATTGCGGAGCCTATGGTTATCGTCGAGCCCGCTTACCGGTTGGCTGACAATCAATGGCACTCGTTGCTCGGTGACGCCGCCGTGTGAGCGTAGGGGTACTTCCAGCCCCGACAAATCATGTCGATCTGCTGTTGTTCCTATCACTGTGTGTTTAGCTGACACGAGGATAAGATCGCCCATACGGTCGTTAGCTAACCCAAAATGCTCGCATCCCTGGGGATTATCGTAAACCGCTTCCATGCCCGCGATAGAAAGCAGCTCAGATTTAATCGAATCGATATCTACCCCATCCGGCAAATAGACCGTAGCGAAGGAGCCGAGTGCGCCATGATGCACCACATAAGGATCGGTAATCGGTAAAATGACTCGCGCCGTGCCGGAGCTAAGCAAGCGATCCATTTCATCCTGCAAATAAATGATATTGGGTTCACCGCTCGCCTCGTCGTGCTTGGCATTCATGCCGTGATCGGCGGTTAGTGCAACGGTCGCACCGAGCTCATCGAGCTGTTCCCAGTAGCTATCCATCATCGCGTAAAAAGAATTCGCGCCATCGCTACCGGGGGCAAATTTGTGCTGGATATAATCGGTGGTAGAGAGGTACATTAAATCGGGTCGCTCGGTCTCCATCAGTTTGACGCCGGCGGCAAAGATAAACTCGGATAGCTCGGCGCTATAAACCGAAGGCACTGCCATGCCGACCATGTCGAGTACGTTGTCGATACCGTTTTCTGCCAGTGTG
>JAOUJX010000058.1 GCA_029882955.1 Gammaproteobacteria bacterium | reverse complement strand
AAGGAGCACAAAGCTTTTCAGGGCTTTCTCGCCGAACTGGATATACCGCATTGGGATGAAACTGAAAACTCAGCCTATCGAATATTTTTGAAATGAGTTTTCGTTAAACGTAATGTTTTTCTGAGCCGGGTAATCCAGGCTTGGGATTATTGGCAATAATGCCTGGGAAAATGGAGATACCAACCACGGTGCCGTCGCAAATCTATCAACCTTGAACCATTGGTTCAGGTGGGGTTATTGGTAACCCATCAGGCTTCCCGACTAATCAGGCATGCGCACCAGTGTTACACGAAAGTCCCCGAGGTTAATAAATAGGCTCAAGGATTATGATGGCTGCTAACGAACACCGTAGTTAGTATGGAACTACTATACGCCTGTATAAAGCCAAAAGTAAAATTTAAATTTCTAATTGCCGAGTCTGCTCTAAAGCACGGGTGATTTTTGATTCGAGGTTCTTTAATCGGGGTGAAATTACCTTGCCGACCTGCTTGCCTTCTTTATCAGGATTTAATAATTCGTTGGCAATATTTAAAGCGGTGATGACCGCAATTCGTTCTGATCCGATAATGCTGCCGCTGTCTCGGACCTCTCGCATTTTGCTATCAAGGTACTCGGCCGAGGCCAGAAGTGCTGGTTGCTCGCCGACGGGGCAGGCAACTTTATATTCTTTATCCAGAATGGAAATGTTTATCGGTTGTGCGTCTGTCATGAACCTAACTCGAGTGATCTTAAACGTGAAATCATGGCCTCAACCCGGTTTCTCGCCAGTTCGGTCTTTTCAATGAGCTGTGAGCGTTCAGTAACCAGTTTATCTTTTTGTTGACGAAGATTGGTGTTCTCGTTCTTCAATAACCCCATAGTATCGATTAACTCGTCGATTCTCTGTTCGAGTTGTTGGAGGTCAGTCTCAGTATATTCAGTATTATTTGAATCCATAAGATAATCATCGTGCTTAAACCGATTTCAGTCAACTGGTGTTAGCCTCTAATAGGTGTTTTTTACCTAACCCAGCGAGTGTTAGAATAGAAAAATTATACAAAACTGTGGTATTTCTACAATGCTCGATTTCGATACCGTGCAAATGGCGCTAAATAAGTTGGGTTCCAATGTCGATGCGACCGAAACACATGGCACGTTATGCGGGTTATTACTCGACAGGTCCGATATGGCTACCTGGTTAAAACATACACTCGAAGACCTGCCGGATGGTAGTGATGTGCTTGCTGCGGAGCAACTAAAGTTGCTGAAACAGCTATTCGGGGATACTCGGGAGCAGATGAACACCGCAGACATGTCTTTCGAGCTGTTATTGCCCGACGAATCCGAGGATTTTGGTACTCGTTTGCTCGGCCTGTCGAGCTGGTGTCAGGGCTTTCTCTATGCGGTGGGTGTGACCGGACTGGCTAAAAAAGGGGGCCTCGACGAATTATCCGAGGAGTGTTTGTCAGACCTGCTCGAAATCAGTAAGCTCAGCCATCAGGAAGATGAGTCCGAAGAAGCAGAACAGCAGTTCGTGGAAATAGCCGAGCATGTACGTTTATCCGTGTTGACATTAAACGAAGCTGTTAATCCAGTCATGCCAGCCCCTCAGTTACAGTAAAAAAGTTTAGTTTAGAGTATAAAATGAAGCCAGTAGAGTTTAAGCGCCGCCGCACCCAGTTGATGAAGATGATGGGCAAAAATACCATCGCTATATTACCCTCAGCTTCTCAGTTGACCCGCAATCGGAGTGTCGACTTTCCCTTCCGCCAGGACAGTGACTTCCTGTACCTGACTGGCTTTAACGAACCGGACGCGGTAATGGTCTTAATGCCGGGTCGCAAGCACGGTGAATATGTCCTGTTTTGCCGGGAAAAAGATCAGGAGCAGGAAACCTGGCACGGTCGTCGTGCCGGGCAGGAAGGTGCGATAGCAGATTTCGGTGCCGACGACTCTTTCCCGATCGACGATATCGACGATATTTTACCGGGTTTACTCGAAGGCACTGACGCTATATTTAACGTCATGGGTAGATATCCGGACTTCGATAAGCGCCTCATCGGCTGGGTTAGCCATATTCGTGAACAGTCACGTACTGGTATGCACGTCCCTTCAGAATTCGTTGCGCTCGATTATACTTTGCATGATATGCGTTTGTTCAAGAGTCCTGAGGAATTGCGCTTAATGCGTAAGGCGGCGGCGATTAGTGTCGAAGCGCATAAACAGGCGATGCAGACCTGTGTTCCTGGTAAGCATGAGTTTCAGATACAGGCTGAATTCGATTATATCTTTCGCAAGAATAATGCTGATCACGCCTACCCTCCGATTGTTGGGGGAGGTGCTAATGGTTGTATTCTGCACTATACGGAAAATAGTGACGGCCTGAAGGATGGCGATTTGCTCCTGATCGATGCCGGCAGCGAATTGCAGGGTTATGCCTCAGATATTACCCGAACTTTTCCCGTCAATGGCAAGTACAGTCCCGCGCAAAGAGAAATCTACGAAATCGTACTCGAAGCTCAAAAGGCCGCGATCAAAAAAGTGAAACCGGGAAACCACTGGAACGACCCTCACAATGCCGCCGTACGAGTTATCACGAAGGGACTGGCGGAAATTAAATTGTTAAAAGGCAGCCCGCAAAAACTCATCAAGGATCAGGCCTACCGCAAGTTTTACATGCATCGCACCGGCCACTGGCTGGGCCTTGATGTGCACGATGTCGGTGACTACAAGGTTGGTGAACAGTGGCGACTACTGGAACCTGGCATGACGTTGACCGTCGAGCCCGGTATTTATATCCCTGCGCATAGTAAAGGTGTGCATCGAAAATGGTGGGACATTGGCATCCGCATCGAAGACGATGTGTTGGTGACCAAAGACGGGCACGAGGTACTCACCGAGGCATTACCCAAGAAGATCGCAGATATCGAAGCATTAATGGCCGGATAAATGAGCAAGATAAAGACCGCCAATAGTGATATCACCATCGTCGGAGGCGGCCTGGTCGGATTAAGCGCCGCGCTTGCGCTGCAAGGTAGTGGGCAAACAATCAAGGTAATCGAGGCTTCCAGCCTACACCATCCCGAGAGCGGTGGGCTTAATGCGCGATCCATAGCGCTTTCGTATTCGAGCATACAGATATTCAGGGGTTTAGGCGTCTGGCAATCGATCAGAAATCAGGCTGCTGCTATTCGCGATATTCATGTCTCTAGTCAGGGGCACTGGGGCGTTACCAGGCTAAGTGCCAGCGAACTCGAGCTGGATGCGATGGGATATGTTATCGAAAGTCGTTTGCTTGCAGCCAGCCTGCTGGAAAAGGTTGAGGCTAGTGAGCATATCGAGTTGCTAACCGGAGCCCGGTTCGAATCAATCGAAACCGGTGACGAAGCTCGAATAGGCTACCAGATTGAAGGTCAGCGCTACCAGCAATTGTCGAGTCTTGCCATCATTGCCGATGGGGCTAATTCCAGCGCGCGCAAACAATTGGGTGTTGAGCACAATTCAGTCGATTACGGTCAGGCCGCTATCATCACCAATCTTGAATTTAGCAAACCTGTCGAAGCAATGGCCTACGAACGCTTCACCGAGCAGGGCCCGCTGGCTGTATTGCCGCTTGGTGGTAAGCGCTACGCCTGTGTGTGGACGCGCAATATCGAAGATGCAGAGGCCTTGGTGCAACTCGATGATGGCGAGTTTATCGAAGAACTGCAGCGTTGTTTTGGTTTTCGCATGGGTTATATCGAAGCCATCGGGCAAAGATTTAGTTTTGATTTGCAGCGAGTACAGGCTCGTCGGTTAATCAGCGGACATTGTTTGCTAATCGGGAATGCTGCGAACGCCCTGCATCCCGTTGCTGGTCAGGGTTTTAATCTGGCTTTGCGCGATATTGCTACGCTATACGATTTACTCGGGGGGCAGAATATGAGCGATCTTGATGATGAGACGAAGCTCAGCCTGTTAGCAGAATATGAAACAAATCGGAAAGCTGAACAAAACAGGGTGATACGTCTGGGAGACGGGCTGGTAAGTTTGTTTTCCAACCAGCTACCGGTATTAAACCACATTCGTGCCGGCAGCCTGGCAGCTCTCGATTTAGTGCCACCGCTTAAAACACAGGTGGCCCTGGCGGGCATGGGTATGACCTTTGGTGGCAATGCCCTGTTAAGAGGCCATTTGTAATGCCGCAGCGATTCGATATCGCCGTTGCCGGTGCAGGCATGGTAGGCGCCTGTGCGGCGCTGGCACTGGCGAACACGGGGTTTCGGGTTGCTCTGGTTGAGCCAGCCGAATCGGAACCGAAATCAAAAGCTGACGATGAGGCCTATGATTTGAGGGTCTCGGCGCTTAGTCCTACTTCACAACAGATTCTGCAACAACTCGGAGTGTGGCAAGGCCTTGATCAGAACAGGATTTGTCAGTACGAAAAAATGTTTATCTGGCACCAGTACGGCCACAGTCGAGTTGAATTTGATTGTGTTGAACTGGCCCGTGAGAGCCTCGGCGCCATCGTCGAGAATAACCAGATTGTGCGTGCGCTACAGTCGGTATGCGATGCCCGGACGAACATCGAATGGTTTCGTCCTGATCGTATCGATTCGATAGAGGAAAATTCCGAGAAGTGTCTGAAACTAATCCTTGCTTCCGGCACAGAGCTGGAGCCTGATCTATTAATTGCTGCCGATGGTCGTGGTTCCAGCACCCGGCAGCTGGCTGGTTTCGATGTGATCGGCGGTGATTATCAGCAGCAGGCGATAGTCGCTAACGTGAATACCGAGTTTGACCACCAGTTTACCGCCTGGCAACGATTTCTAAGTACCGGGCCACTGGCGTTTTTGCCGCTGGCGAATGGCCAGAGTTCGATTGTCTGGTCCTGCGATAACGACTTTGCCGATGATATGATGAGCCTGGACGATAGCGGCTTTTGTCGTGCGCTTGGCGATGCCTTCGAAGGTCAACTGGGACGCGTGGAACGCATTAGTCAGCGACAGAGTTTTCCGTTGTCCTGGCATAGCAGCGAGCGCTGGTTGAATAATCGGGTCTTACTGTTAGGTGATGCTGCGCACGGGGTGCACCCGCTGGCTGGACAGGGGGTGAATCTGGGTTTTAGCGATGTTGGGCTACTAGCGCAAAAAATCGGAGGGCTAGAGGATGCCTGGAACAGCAAAAAACTGCGACAGTTTGAACGTCAACGTAAGAGCGAAACGGCTCTGGCAACCCACGCTTTTAGCGCCCTAAAATCGATTTACGGGCTTGACCATCCGGCGATAAATCAGCTTCGAGATCTGGGGATGCAGGTTGTGCAAAATAGTCCGGTTGTCCGACGCTTGCTAATGAAGCAGGCCATGAGGAATATGGCCTGATAAATTAGGGCTTTTAAACCCTCCAATCTGCCATTATAGTATCGCTACAGACTAAAACTGCGACAGGAGAGAGCCATAATATTGGCCACCGAAGACGCAACCGCCCGGAAACGCTCAGGTAAAAGGGACTGATGCAGTTGTCTGACTCTGGAGAGTGGTAGCTATCATGTTATCCACCGAAGGTGAAAGGTCCGACCATTTTATGAAGTCGAGGCCCGATCTCTCAGGTACCCGGACAGAGGGGTTTTTCGACTAACAACTGAGAGATGTGTTATGAGCCAGAAAACTCCGCTTTACCAATCCCATCTTAAGGCATCGGCAAAAATGGTCGACTTCGCCGGATGGGAAATGCCGATCCATTACGGATCGCAGATTACCGAACATCAAATAGTACGAACCGATGCCGGAATGTTTGACGTCTCGCATATGACTGTGGTCGATGTCAGCGGGGTCGATTCCAGTGCTTATCTGCGTTATTTATTAGCCAATGATATCGCCAAATTAAGCACTGAAGGCAAAGCACTTTATAGCTGTATGCTGAATCAAAGCGGCGGTATAGTGGATGATTTAATCGTTTACTGGCTAGGCGGGGCCGATTATCGCGTGGTGATTAATTCGGCAACCAGGGAAAAGGATATCGGATGGTTAAATCAACATGTCGGCGATTTCTCTGATTTGAGCTTAAAAGAACGTGACGATATCGCGATGATCGCGGTGCAGGGGCCGCAGGCAATAGAAAAGACACTATCACTATTTGACCAGGGTAGCCGTGCTGTTATCGAGAGTCTGGGGCGATTCTTCGGTACCACTGTAGGTGATTATTTCGTTGCGCGTACCGGTTATACCGGCGAGGATGGTTTCGAGCTCTTGATGCCCAATGCGATGGCTGCTGAATGCTGGCAGCAACTGCTCGATGCGGGCGTAAAGCCCTGTGGCCTGGGAGCCCGTGATACGCTCCGACTGGAAGCAGGGATGAGTCTATACGGTACCGATATGGATGAAACCACCAGTCCGTTGATCTCCGGATTAAGCTGGACCCTGGCAATGCAGGATGAGCGGGATTTTATTGGCAAGCAGGCCTTGCTTGAGGAAAAATCGAACGGTGTTAAACAACAGCTGGTTGGCTTGCTTTTGAAAGATAAAGGTGTTCTACGTAATCATTTAAAAGTAATAACCGACAAGGGTGAAGGAGAGATTACCTCGGGTAGTTATTCTCCAACCCTGAGTCAATCGATTGCTCTGGCTCGCATCCCTTCAGGCGTTAGCGGTGAGGTCGAGGTTGAAGTTCGTAATAAACATTTAAAAGCAGATATTGTAAAATTCCCCTTTGTTCGGCAGGGGGAACCATGTGTAACTAATGGGAGTATGTCCAATGAGTAATGTACCATCTGAATTAAAATTTTTGTCGTCACACGAGTGGGTTCTGATCGAGGATGATATCGCTACCGTTGGCGTATCTGACCATGCCCAGGAATTACTCGGTGACCTGGTATTTGTCGAATTGCCTGATGAGGGCGATTCGGTTAGCGCAGGAGATTCGGTCGGTGTTATCGAATCGGTGAAGGCGGCTTCTGATACTTATGCACCTTTGTCGGGAGAAATTGTCGAAATTAACTCGGAGCTCGAAGATTCACCGGAGCGCATTAATGACGACCCGTATGGTGATGGCTGGATGTATAAAATAAAAATGGAAGATGCAGACGAAGTCGATAACCTGCTCGACGCCGATTCGTATGCCGACAGCATTGCGGAAGACGAATAAGCGCTATCCAGGAAAACAGACTTTCCCCAGAGAGGGATGTTTTAATTGAAAAATATTCATGGCTGACAGCGGCAACAAAGGGCTGACGCGCATAGTCAAAGCGAGTCAGTATTCGTGGCAGGGCATCCGCGCAGCTTATGCGCACGAAGAGGCTTTTCGACAGGAGGCGTGGCTGTGTATCGTGCTGATTCCTTGTGGGCTGTATCTGGGTGAGACAGGTGTTGAAAAAGCATTGCTGGTAGCTTCTGTATTACTGATACCGATAGTCGAAATTCTTAATTCGGCGATTGAGGCGGTGGTTGATCGCTTTGGTTCAGAGCTGCACGAACTTTCCGGACGAGCCAAGGATATGGGGTCGGCGGCGGTCGCGCTGTCAATTGCTCTCATGGTAATCGTCTGGTTTTTAGTTTTATACGGTTGATAATTGAATGATTACTTATCCTGATATTGATCCGGTAGTGGTGGCACTTGGCCCGGTTAAAGTGCATTGGTACGGTCTCATGTATCTGTTCGCCTTCGCCTCAGCCTGGTGGCTGGGTCGGCGGCGTGCATCACAGCCAAATAGCATTATTGAGCCGCAGCAGGTAGACGACCTGATATTTTATGGTGCCATAGGTGTTGTGCTAGGTGGACGCTTTGGTTCGGTTCTGTTTTATAATTTTGACCACTTTCTCGATAACCCGATGTATCTGCTCAAGATCTGGCAGGGCGGGATGTCATTTCACGGCGGGTTTCTTGGTGTGCTGGTCGCTATGGAGGTTTACCGGCGTAAACTCGGCTGTCGTTTTTTTGAGTTAACCGATTTTATTGCGCCCCTGGTACCGTTGGGGTTGGCAGCAGGCAGGTTGGGTAATTTTATCAACGCAGAATTATGGGGTGCGCCCAGCAATGTTCCCTGGGCAATGAAACTTTCCTGTGAGCGCTTCCCGCCGGAAAGTTACACCGATTATGCCGGACCATTGTGTTATAGCCCAAGGCACCCGTCGCAGCTTTATGAAATGCTGTTAGAGGGTCTGTTGCTGTTTGGAATATTGTGGGTCATATCGGCGAAACAAAGGCCGGTGATGACGGTATCGGGTTATTTTCTGCTGGTCTACGGACTTGCGCGAACCAGTGTCGAATTTATCCGTTTACCCGATGGCCATATAGGTTATTTGCTGAATACCGACTGGTTGACGAAGGGCATTGTATTATCGGTGCCAATGATTATAGTTGGGCTCGCCTTTATTATTTATGCCCGTAGAGCAGGATCGAATGCAACAGTATCTTGAATTGATGCGCCATGTTATGGATCATGGCAGCGAGAAGAAAGATCGCACTGGAACAGGCACCCGATCGGTGTTCGGTTATCAAATGCGCTTCGATTTGCGCCAGGGATTTCCGCTGATCACCACCAAGAAGTTGCACTTGCATTCGATTATTCACGAGCTTTTATGGTTTTTGCAGGGTGATACCAATATTAAGTATCTATCAGACAACAAGGTTCGTATCTGGGATGAATGGGCTGACCAAAATGGTGATCTGGGGCCGGTTTATGGTGCGCAGTGGCGTTCATGGCCTCGGATTGACGGCGGCTCGATCGATCAAATCGATCAACTCATACAAAATATTAAATCTAATCCCGACTCTCGTCGATTAATAGTGAGTGCCTGGAATGTCGGTGAGATAGAAAGAATGGCGTTACCACCCTGTCATGCGTTCTTCCAGTTTTATGTCGCTGACGGTCGCCTCTCCTGTCAGCTTTATCAGCGCAGCGCGGATATATTTCTTGGTGTACCGTTTAATATCGCATCGTATGCGTTGTTGTTAATGATGGTAGCCCAGGTTACCGGATTGCAGGCCGGAGACTTCGTGCATACCCTGGGTGATGCACATTTGTATAACAACCACATGGAACAGGCCGAGTTGCAACTGGGTCGACAACCCTACGCCTTGCCAACCATGAAAATAAACCCTGAAGTGAAAGATATTCTGGCGTTTAAGTTTGATGATTTCGAACTACAAAATTATCAGAGTCACGAGCATATTAAGGCGGCTGTGGCAGTTTAAAACTGCATAAATAAATCGATTTGGCGTAAACTATGCGAAATATCGATGCTTCCAGGCAGTTATATGACCGCACCACAAGAAAATGATATCAAGGTAAATGTCGAAACCCGTTACATCGAGGATCAATCGAATCCCGAAGAGAACTACTTCGTATTTGCCTACACCATTACTATTCAGAACAAGGGGGAGCAGGCCGCTCAGCTCATATCCCGGCACTGGGTAATTACCGATTCGAACCACAAGGTGCAGGAAGTACGTGGCGAAGGCGTTGTCGGGGAGCAACCCATTCTCAAACCGGGAGAACAGTTCGTATATACCTCGGGCACAATGCTCGAAACTTCAGTGGGTACCATGAAAGGCAGCTATCAGATGCAATCTGATGATGGCTCGCAATTTGACGCTGCGATCGAGGAATTCGTCCTCTCTACACCCAGAATACTGCATTAAGCGATACGGCACTAAATCAGTAAACGCTTGAGAATATGGCTGTTTATGCAATAGGTGATGTGCAGGGGTGTTTCTCCTGTCTCAGCCGTCTGCTAGAAAAAATCAAATTCGATGATTCGGTAGACAACCTCTGGTTTTGCGGCGACCTGGTCAACAGGGGGCCAGAATCGCTGGCCACATTACGTTTTATAAGGTCGCTTGGTGACAGGGCGTCCGTAGTTCTGGGCAACCACGACCTTCATCTGTTGGCGATTTACCATAGCGGTCAGCCGGTAAAAAGCTCAGATACGCTGCATGCGGTGCTTAACAGCAGTGATTGTGATGAGTTGATGACCTGGCTGCAATCGAGGCCGCTTATTCATTACGACAGTAAACTTGAGGCAGTGCTGGTACATGCCGGCATTCATCCTCAGTGGAGTCTGGAACAGGCTCTTAAATATGCAGGCGAAGTAGAGCGGGTTCTAATTGGCGGCAATAGCAGGGAATTTTTTAATCATATGTATGGTGACCAACCCGATCTCTGGTCGGAGGAATTAGCCGGCTACGACCGGCTCCGTTGCATCACGAATATATTAACCCGGATGCGTTTTTTCTGGCCTGATGGTCGGCTTGATATGGACGTCAAAGGTGACCCTGAAGACCATCGGAATACAGGCTTGACTCCCTGGTATGAGCTAAATAAGCGAGTTAATGATTCCGCTAGTATTGTCTTCGGTCATTGGTCGACGCTCAAGGTTGGAGCCTATGGCCGGCATTTCGCTATTGATGGCGGTTGTGTCTGGGGCGGCCGGTTTGTTGCCCTTAAAATTGATGAAAATGAGCCAAAATGGATATCGATCAACTGCCCGGCTGACTGCAGTTAATCTATATTTCTGTCAGAAAATTTAAAAAAGTTCACTACCGGCTATCGGCTAAAATGAACTTTTTATCTTTTTTATTCAATTTAAACTTCGTTTTAACCGTTATAATGGACTATTGGTTCCTGGTTATCGAAGGTGAATAAAAGTGAACAAAAAATTAATTTTTATTTCGATATTTGCTATCGTGTTTAGCCTGCTCAGCCAGGTATCACTCGCAGCTACCATCCAGGAAATAGTGCCGTCTTCCCGAGTCATTACCCGAGTCATATCCGGCATGACCATCAATGACATTATTCGCAAGATTTACCCTGAAGATAAAACGCTCTGGCCTGAAATCAAAGAAAAAATAATATCAATTAATCCAGACTCTTTTCATCCGTATTCAGATCAGTTAATTACGGGTTCACGTCTGAAACTGGTGGATATCAAACGGATCCAGCAGGAAGAGGTTAGCAACAAACATAAAGTTGGTTACGTGGTGCGACAGGAAGGTCGGGCCAGTGTCAAAGATCTGGATGGAAACATTCTGGGTCTTGAGATCAATTCGCAAATATATGAAGGCGATCGAATTACTACTGAAGTCGGTTCCAGCGTATATATTTTGATGGATGATGGAGCCGAAATATTTCTTAAGGGTGATTCGATCGTAAAGATCAGCGAATATGTCATTACCTCCGGGTACGACGAAGGCAGTAGTAGTATTCTGGATCTGATTCGCGGTGGCCTGAGAAAAATTACAGGTGCTATCGGTTCTAGCGCAATATCGAATTATAGCGTTCAGACTGGTCTCGCTACTATCGGCATTCGCGGAACCGAGTATGTCGTTAAGCTATGTAAGCTTGATGACTGTAGTCAGAATGTGAGTCGTAATGATCCCGATGCTAAACTCCACGCTGTGGTCCTGGAGGGTATGATTACTTTAACCTCTGAAGAAGATACGAAAATTTTGATGGCGGTTGGTGAATATGGTACGGCTTCGAGTGAAGAGTTAATGCTTGAAGAGGTAGCGACCGTACCCAGCGGCTTGTTGAATGAAGATGAATCGAAAAAATTCAATGTCACTATTCCGGAACAACTGGAAGCTGAGAAATCTCAGGAAGAATCCAGTGGCTGGCCGTGGCTGCTGGGTCTCCTCCTGCTCGCACTTTAGGTTTTTTGCAAAGAATCGGCTGGGTCTGATGGCTCAGCCGAACTATCCCTCTTACTGGTATGGCCGATAATAATTCACGATAATTTGAATTTAGTCTAATATCAATCATACATACTGGTAAAAAAGGTAATCGTAATGCCTGGCTATTCGAGTGTTCAAAATTATTATGAACGTCTGGTCTTTGAGTTTATTAATGAAGTATTGATTGATAAATACAAAGATATGGACGATGAGTTTTTCCTGGATGTTGCCTGCTACTCCCTGACGCGCTTGCCATCACGATATATGCGCCATGCAATCGATATGGCTTTTTATCTGGCGCCGGGAGAAAGAAGCGAAATGCAAAACCAGGTCAATGAATCGACACTGGCAGCGGCTGAATTTATCTACGCACGTCGACAGGAAGTGGCAGATGGGAACGAAGACAGCCAGGTGTAAATATTAGTTTCTCAGGCAGCAAATGCGCCAGCGATCTCCAGTAATTGTTTTATTGAGTAGTGCTGGTTACCTAATACTATAGGTTGATTGATTTGAACATACCCTTCCTTGAAAGGAACGAGGCGATTATTTTTTACCAGAAAAGTACCATTGGTTGACCCTAGATCGCTGAGGTAAATCTCGCCGTTCGTAACCTGAATCTTTGCATGCTGCTTGCTGACCGAAGGATCGTTTATATAAATATGACCTTCCCTGCCGATTACATAAGTACGGTTTTCAATGCGCTTTAATTCCTCGTTCATCAGAATTTCATTATAATGCCTCGACCCTCACCGAGTTCGAGTTTACTTCAAAATTTAGTTTTTTTCTCGTATAAATTTTACAAATGAAAATGAATGTGGGTTTTTGTGGTCGGCTTTAAAAAATACCTCCGTTTCCACCTGCCACTGCCCTTGATTAATCTCAGGGAACCAGGTATCACCGGAAAACTCATGGTTGATCAAGGTTAAATAAAGACAGGATGCACGCTCGATTGTTTGCTGATACAGGCTTGCACCGCCGATTAACATTATCTCAGCAGAGTCTCCCGCCAGCTCAAGCGCCTGGTCCATGTTGTAGGCTATATCACAGCCTTCGGCAGTCCAGCTCTGATTTGAAGTAATTACGATGTTTTGGCGTTCAGGCAGAGCTTTGCCGATGGAGTCGAAGGTTTTTCGTCCCATAACTACGGGTTTTCCCAGCGTGGTTTTTTTAAATAGCGCCAGGTCTGCGGGTAAATGCCAGGGCAGTTGATTGTTGTTGCCAATTAGACGATTTTTATCCATTGCGCAAACAATTGAAATTTGAGGTTTAGTCATACTTCTTCATTTCCAGGGTCTTACGGGTGAGCAACGAAAATTCGTGTCCGCTTAAATTTTCTGCTCGCAGCTGTTTATTGATACCACAGAGTTCAAAAACCTCGGCCGAAACGATCGATTTCAGCGAATTTGACAGAGTTTTGCGGCGTTGGGAAAAAGCTGTCTGTACGATGCTTGAAAACAAAGCAAAATCACCGACATCGAAACCCGGCTCCACCAGTGGTAACAGTCGAATAATAGCCGAATCGACTTTTGGCGGCGGAGTAAAGCAGCCCGGAGCGACGTCGAACAGATACTGACACTCGCATCGGTACTGCATCATGATCGACAAACGGCCATAGTTTTTGCTGCCAACCTCGGCGACAATTCGTTGTGCGACTTCTTTTTGCACCATAAAGTGCATATCTCTGATTTTATCAACCGACTCGAGCAGATGGAACATGAGCGGGGTGGAAATATTATAGGGAAGGTTGCCAACTACGCGGTAGGACTGTTCTGGCAGACTGTCGAACTCGAATTTTAAAATATCAGCGTTAATGACTTCCAGTTCACCAAATTTGATCGCACCCTTGTTTAACAGAGGGATCAGATCCCGATCCAGCTCGATCGCAGTTAGTTTTTTACATTGTTGTAATAAAGGGAAGGTTAAAGCGCCCTGTCCCGGGCCTATTTCCAGATAATTGTCATCCTCATTTACGTCGATTGCGCGCAGGATTTTATCGATGATATTTCGATCGTGCAGAAAATGTTGGCCGAATCGCTTCCTGGCCCGGTGTGCCGGTGGATTACTCATGCGATAGTTTGAAGTCAATGCGTTAGAAAATGGTGGTAGGGATTATCCACTAAAACCGGGCAGTTAGGAAATTTAGTAAAAAGTAATAATCTCCTCAATCCACTTGAGTCAGAAAGAAGGTTAATCATGAAAAATGTGATAAACCTGCTATGTTCAGTAGTAGAAAAGGTGTGGTTGAGGAAGGGCTACCGTGAAATATTTAAATATTCTTACCTGTAGATGATAACCGGTAATGACGATATCAAAACCGTTCTTGAGGGCGAGGATTACAGGATGAATTTCGTTTATCACGAACTGAGAAAAGCAGGGCATTGCCTACCAACCGTAGTCGTAATGAGCCATACCAGAGAAGCAGTCGATAGCCTTGAGGTATTGCGCTACGTGACAGCTATCAGATGTCGGTTTAAACCAGAACGGCTTTTTGATTTGATCAGGGAGGTTATGGAAGGCGGCCCGACTAAAGATGGGATAGAAACATGATAAGAAATAAAGAAACATTCTGGTTAATTTTGATTTTAGGTGGCATTGTTTTCTTGGTCGAGATTCTTTCGGGATCGGTTTTATATAACGTTGCTTTTGAACAACAGCGTGAACAATTGAGGGCAGTTGCCAAAAGTCAGGCCAGGTTAATAGAGGTTGTAGCGCGTTTCGAGACCAGCCTTAGCGGCAAAGATTCTGAAGATGAATCAAGCTCGGTGATCTTAAGCCAGATACGTGAGGCATATGAAACCTTTGAGGGATTTGGTAAAACAGGCGACCTCATAATCGGTAAGCTTGAAAACGATCAGATTAGACTCCTGTCGCATGTTCAACATAAAAATGATACGCATCTTCCCGGGGAGGTTCACTTAATTTCACAGAGTAATCCATTCGCAATACCGATACGACAGGCA
>JAOUJX010000386.1 GCA_029882955.1 Gammaproteobacteria bacterium | reverse complement strand
TTCTTGATTTCAAAGGAAACATCCTTGACTGCAATGACGTGACCTGTCTGTGCCTGGACTTCGGCCCGGGACAGAGATCGATCGATAGTGTCGAGCGTCCTTTTCGGGTAGGTGCCAAATATTTTCCAGATATTTTTGCACACAATTTTTGCGGGTTCGGCCATGGACTACTCGTTCTGGATAGAATAAAGCGAGCTATATTATCCTGAATCCGAACGCGCTGTAAACTTGGCTAATCTGTTGCAGGCAGGTTCGATGGGCGATAAGCTATTATGCTTCATTGCCTGAATTGAATTATATGAGCGCAGTTATCGATAGCCAACCGCAACCGAGTTGGTTGACTACCCTCTGGGTAGAGCACCGTGGATGGATGGTTTCGATTGTCCTTATGCTGGTTTCACTGGTGATCTGGAAAATTCACGGTAGTGAAACTATATTCCCCGGAAGCTGGATTGAGGCTTTTCCATTTGCTGCCAAGGTTGACGAATTCGATGCCTGGATTCGGCCCTATATACAACCGACCACACGTGCGATAGCCGTCGGGGTGATTTGGCTTTACGAGGCCATGAGCGATTTCCTCATATTCACCCAGTGGCAGGTGGTTGCAGTGATTCTGGTCTTACCGGCTTTTGCCTATGGCGGACTGCGACTCGGAATTCTTGCTATTATTGCTGTGAGTTCCTGGCTGATGCTTGATTTCTGGGACGAGGCGATGGAAACCTTGAGCTTGATGAGTATATCGATCCTGATCTCGGTCGTCATCGGGGTGTTGCTCGGCATCATGGCATCTCAAAGCGACCGCTTCGAAGCGATAATCAAGCCAATATTGGATACGATGCAGACTTTACCGGCCTTCGTCTACCTGATTCCGGCATTTTACCTGTTCGGTATCGGTCCTCCCGGGGCTATTCTGGCCACGGTAATCTACGCGCTGCCGCCGGTGGTGAGACTTACCAATCTCGGCATTCGCCAGGTTCCGACGGGGATCGACGAAGCCGCGACTTCTTTCGGTGCCACCCGCTTGCAGTCGCTACTCAAAGTCAAGTTGCCGCTGGCAATGCCATCGATCAAGCTTGGTATCAACCAGACGGTCATGATGGCTCTGGCATTGGTGGTACTGGCCACTTTTATAGGTTCGCCGGGTCTCGGAGATGTGGTCTATCAGGGGTTGGTACGACTCAATGTCGGTAAGGCGCTCGAAGGTGGCCTGGCTATTGTACTGATGGCGATTATTCTCGACCGGGTCACCTATGCCATGGGGCACGTAGAGCATGTTAGTGCCAGTAAACACGACCATGTGTTTCGTCTGTTCCCGCAAGACTTCGAAAACGTTAAAGCGATACTGTATATCGAGCACGCTATCGACTGGGTTTGGCGCCAGGTTGCCGGGCTGGGAAATTTCGTCGTGTCGGGCCTGACCCTGATGCTTTGCAGGTTAATGGCAATGATCAGCTCAGCTACGGCGGGTAAGTTGCGTGAATTTATGCTGGCGCGAAGCTTTCTGATAGCGAGTCTTGTGTTGATCGCTTTCCTGATGTTACTCGCTTCTTATACCGATTTATTCGGCAATTATCCGCGTGACTGGGTCTATCGGTTTCGTACCCCGGTGAATCAGTTTATGGATGATTTGATTACTAACGACCTGTTTTACAGTATTACTCAGGGGATTAAAAAATCTCTTTACTTCGGCCTGATTAATCCTCTGAATACTTTTCTCAAAGGGCTGCCCTGGTGGTATACGACGACAGTTTTTACTGTTGGTGCCTACCTGCTAAATGGCCGAGGGCTAGCGGTCGCGACGCTGCTCGGATTCCTGTTTATCGGTGCTACCGATTTGTGGGGCTTCGGCATGATCACGCTATCGACCGTGATAGTCTCGGTTCTGATCTGTTTCATTATTGGTGTACCTCTGGGTATTCTTTCCGCTTATAACAAAACAGTCGATACCTTGTTAAGGCCCGTGCTCGATACGATGCAGACCATGCCGGTATTTGTCTACCTGGTGCCGGTTATTATGCTTTTTCAGGCTGGTCAGGTGTCGGCCGTGATCGCGACTGTAATTTACGCGTTACCACCACTAGTACGTTGTACGACACTGGGTATTCGTGAACTGCCGACAGAAATCAACGAAGTTTCCAATTCGTTTGGAGCTTCCGTGACACAAACTCTGATCAAGGTCAAAATTCCGATGGCTATTCCGGCGATCATGGTCGGCGTCAATCAGGGTATAATGATGGCACTGGCGATGGAGGTGGTCACCCCGTTGATTGGTGGTAAGGGACTCGGGTTGCAGGTTTTTGATGGTATGAATCGTTCCAGTATCGGCATATCCCTGGAGGCAGGACTCGGCGTTGTGCTGCTCGCGATTATTCTCGATCGGCTTTCCCAGGCCTGGACCAAAACCCAGCGTGAAGCGATGGGAATGACCTGACCCCTGTCATCTCAGGTTTGCTCGACAAGTGTCTATATAGACAGTATTATCATTTTCCGCCAGCCATCCGGCGGGAAATAAGCCATTAATTACCCAAAATATGAGGAGATAGTTAGATGTCATTAAAATTAAAAGCAGTGCTGG
Organism: Gammaproteobacteria bacterium; assembly: GCA_029882955.1. Classification (GTDB taxonomy): domain Bacteria; phylum Pseudomonadota; class Gammaproteobacteria. Next base: position 1,133 of record JAOUJX010000386.1, on the reverse strand, counting down.
TATTCGCTGCATTTACGCTCAGCCTGGGATCGGCCCCATCGGTATATGCGGCCAAACGGCTGACATCCCCCGATGCTGACTGGACCGGGGGCGTGGTTACCTGCCGAGTACTAAAATATATCATGACCAACGAAATGGGCTATAAAATCAAGAATGTCACCATGCCTTCAGGACCCGGTGTCTACGAGGGTTTACGTGCCGGAGACCTGGATTTTGCCTGTGAGTCATGGCCTTCTTACAGTCCATCGAAAGACAAGTATGTCGAGAAGTTCGGTGGTGATGGTTCAGTCTCGTATCTCGGCGCTACCGGGATCGTCGGTGTGAGTGGTTACTTCGTGCCGCGATATATGATTGAAGGGGATGCCTCGCGTGGAATATCTGCTTCGACGCCTAACCTGAAGACCTATAAAGATCTGAACCAATACGGCCATATTTTCAAAAGCATGGAGTCAGGCGACAAGGGTAATCTGATTGGTTGTCCGGTTGCGGCCTGGTTGTGTGAAGACCAGAAACGCCTCGATATGCTGGGAGTTGACTTTCATGCACAGCAAATGGGATCTGAAACCGCACACTGGGCTGAAATTCAGGCCAAGTACAAGCGTGGTGAGCCTTTCATCGCTTATGCCTGGGCACCGCACTGGATTCATGCAGCACTCGACCTGGTAGAAGTTGAATTGCCGGTCTACGATGAAGCGAAGTGGCCTGCGACTAACTGGCCGCAGGATGTTACTTTCAACTATGGCAATCCAGATCTGGAGAAAAATCATCCTCAGGTCGCACAATTGCTGAAAAATCAAAACCTGACTAACAGTCAGCAGGCGAAGTTGATTTATGAGATCGACGTCAAGAAACGTGATTTAGAAGAGGTTGTGGAAGAATGGATGCTGGCGAATAAAGCTATATGGAGTCAGTGGCTGCCGTAGATTAAAGAACGGATAAGAAATATAAGGCAGGCTCCCTCGCGGAGCCTGTTCTTTTTAACGTCTAAAACTTTTCCGAAATACCCAGCTGTACTCCGGTAACCTGGCAGCACAAAACATTCGTAAACAATATGAAAAAAACACTCGGTCCAATATTAATGCTAATCGCACTCGGATTGCTCATCCCCGGTGTGACGCAACCGATCATGACGT
>JAOUJX010000385.1 GCA_029882955.1 Gammaproteobacteria bacterium | reverse complement strand
GTAATTGCTCACCCACTGGCACTTCTAAAATACGTCCAGTCGTTTTGGCAGTATCACCTTCCGAAATATGACCGTAGGCGCCGAGTATAACCGCACCAACCGAATCTCTCTCGAGGTTAAGCGCCATGCCGTAAGTGTCGCCAGGAAATTCAATCATTTCACCAGACATGACATCGGCGAGGCCGTGTATACGTGCTATACCATCCATCAAGCTGACAACAGTACCTTCTGTTCTCGCTTCGGCAGCACCCTCAAAGTTCTTAATGCGATCTTTAATAAGTTCGCTAATTTCTGACGGATTAAGTTGCATCGCGTTTATCCCGTAATCGTAAAATTCTTAATGGTTTAGTAAGGCTATTTGTTTAAGGCAATAGTCAGTTTATCGAGGCGACCACGAGCCGAACCATCGATTACCATATCGCCTGCCTGGATTATCGCTCCAGCAATCAGAGACTCATCGACTTCAGCCGTAATGGTCACTTCTTTACCGAGTTTCTTCACCAGACTCTTAGCTATGTTGTCCTGTTGCTCGCCGGTCAATTCCTGCGCTGATTTAACCTGCACTTCAATCTTACCTTCGGCTGCCTGTTTCAGGGTTTCGAAGTTGATTGCTATTGCCGGTATCGACGCCAGTCGACCGTTTTCTGCTAACAAAGAAATCAGGCTCTTAAATTCATCGCTTGCTTCGGGTGCCTCTTTAATACCCGAATAAACAGATAAAAACATGTCCACCTGCTCACTTGAAAGCAACGAAGGCGAGTGAAACAGTGCCTGCATTTGCGCATCACTTGCGATCAACGCGGCCGCTTGCAGACTGTCATCCCAGTTTTGCAGATTGCCTTGCTCAGACGCCAGTTCGAATACCGCTTTGGCATAAGGTCTGGCTGCAGTTTCAAAATCGGACATAATCGTAAGACCTAAATTTGGGCTACCAGCTCATCGAGTACCGCAGCATGCGCATCGGCATTGACTTCGCGTTTCAGTATCTGCTCGGCACCAGCCAGCGCAATTCCTGATACTTCTTTACGAAGTTGTTCACGTGCGCTATTGACCTGTTGGTCGATATCGGCAGTTGCAGCATTTTTAATCTTGTCTGCTTCTTCACGTGCAATGTCTTTAGCTCCATCAACAATCTCATTAGCACGCTTCTGTGCCTGATTGATGATTTCCTGCGCCTGTTGCTTGGCTTCGTCCAGATTTTCACTGACTTTCGCCTGCGCCTGCTCAAGGTCTTTCTGACCTCGCTCGGCAGCAGCCAGTCCTTCAGTGATTCTGGCATTACGCTCTTCGAGCGCCGCCATGAGTGGTGGCCATACATATTTCATGCAGAACCAGACAAACACAATAAATGTAACGGTTTGCCCTATCAGCGTTGCATTGAAATTCATATTGCTGTCCCTCGTTCTAGTTAATTAGACAACAGCGAACATAATGTACATGGCAAGACCAACAGCGATCATAGGAACCGCGTCGACCAGACCCATGACGATGAAGAATTGCGTACGCAGCATTGGGATCAGTTCTGGTTGACGAGCCGCGCCTTCAAGAAAGCGTCCGCCCAAAATACCGATACCAACTGCCGCACCGAGTGCGCCCAGGCCCATCATTAAAGCGCCTGCAACATATAGTACAGCTGATTCCATGATTGTCTCCTAAATATATAGTGTGTGTTAAAAGTAAAAAATTAGTGGTCTGTTTGCGACGCCATGTCCAGATATACGATGGTCAGCGTCATGAAAATGAACGCCTGCAAGGTAATGATCAGGATATGGAATATCGCCCAGCCCAGATGTAAAAATCCACCAAATATGCCCATAGCCCAGCCACCGCTGTACATAAGTGCTATCAGGATGAATATCATTTCGCCCGCATACATATTACCGAACAAACGCAGTGCCAGTGATACGGGTTTAGCAATCAAGGTAACGCCTTCAAGTACGAGATTGATCGGCATCATGAATTTTGGGAAAGGGTGGAAAGCCAGCTCAGCGAAAAATCCACCGGCACCTTTCATCTTAACGCTGTAGTAAAGCACTAGTGCGAATACGGCGAGCGACAGACCGAAAGTCACATTCGGGTCGGTACTTGGTACGATTTTCAAATAAGGGATACCCAGTAATGCAGCCAGCCCAGGAATATGATCAACAGCAAGCAAATCCATGAAATTCATCAGGAATATCCAGATGAAGATAGTCAATGCCAATGGCGCGATGAGCGGGTTCTTACCCGAAAACGAACCGCGAACCGAATCATCGATAAACTCGATGATCATTTCGATAAAATTTTGCAAGCCGGTTGGCGCATCAGTCGAGGCTTTTTTAGCTGCCTTACGGAATATCCAGAGAAATAGCACACCCAGACCAATCGAGAAGAACATCGAATCGACATTAATCGACCAGAAGCCCATTTCTTTGATTTCGTCGGCACCATGGGCAAAACCCCAACTACCATCGGGGTGCTGGCCATAGACCAGATTGGTCAAATGGTGTTTGATGTATTCGCCTGAATTTGCGTAAGCCATCTCTAGATCAATTACCCTTAAAAATAAACGGTACAAACCCGCTGGATATCTGAATTAGTACATATCCAGCGAACAAAACTATTGGATCCCAGGAGTGATTCGAAGTGAAAGCCAACAGAAAAATCATTCCTGTCATCAACCACTTCCCGAACTCAGATCGGTATGCGTAGCTCAACCATTGCTGCGCATCATTATTTTCCGCCTGCTTACCCATTCTTATATAAAAATAAGTATTGGGCACTAAAGCCGCCATACATCCGACCAGAGCCGAGAGCACGAGGGCATTATCCCAGAAAGCGATTCCGAGAAAATAAAACCCACCCAGAATGAATTGAATTTTCAACGCCTTCCAGATTTGCTTATTTATGCCTTTTGCGGGAGAAAACATCTTGTGCGTCAACCACCCCCCAAAATCGGATGCAGAGTATAAGTAGTTACCTGCTAAGAATCAATGACCGAATTGAAAAATTTTATGGGGCCAAATGTTCGAGGATTCCATCGAGCTCGTCGCTGTTATGAAAGTTGATTATGAGCTGGCCGGAACCTTTCTTGCCAGACTTGATTTTAACCGCCGCCCCGAGTTTTTCGCTGATGCTGGTTTCCAGCCTTTTGATATCTGGATCGCTCGTTACGACTTTGGTTCCGGGCGTCTTTGTTGCGTTGTTCAAGGCCTGCTTTACTAGCGCTTCTGTCTCACGAACCGACAGCCCACGCTTAACAACTATGGCCGCCACTTCAATTTGATCGTGCCGAATTAAAGCCAGCAAAGCACGCGCATGACCCATATCAAGCAGGCCTTTATTCACCTGCTCCTTGACGGGGTCGGCAAGATCAAGCAATCGCAGTAGATTACTAACCGATGCCCGTGAACGACCAACAGAATCTGCAACTTGTTGATGTGTAAGGTCAAATTCTTCAATCAGGCGCATCAGGGCCTGCGATTCTTCAAGTGGATTGAGATCTTCGCGCTGGATATTTTCGATCAGCGCGATAGCTGCCGCAGACTTGCTATCGAGATCACGGATCACCACGGGCACAGTTTGCAAAGCCGCGAGTTGCGCGGCACGCCAGCGACGCTCACCGGCAATGAGCTCGTAGTGCGCACCTTCAGGGCGAACCACCAACGGCTGTATGATGCCCTGTGCCTTTATCGAGTCGGCTAATTCCTGCAGGGCCTGCTGGTCGAAGTGCTGGC
>JAOUJX010000057.1 GCA_029882955.1 Gammaproteobacteria bacterium | reverse complement strand
CGAAGTAGCTCCGCCTGAAAAACGTCGTGGCGTTGCGGGCCGAAAGGGTGGCCGTCTTTAAAGCCGTAAGCGGCCAGCGCTTGTCCCAGGTAGATGCAGGTTTCTTTTGATGACATTTATTTGTCCTTAGGATTTATAAATGTAGCATTTTCCCGGCATTAGTTCCCGCAATTCGTCCGAGTGTCAAAGCTGTCAATAGCCCGTTTCCCGACAGGTAACCCCAGTCTTCAGGGCCGGAAACACCGCAGGCAGCACCGCCTCCGGCAAATAGGTTGGGGAAAGATCCTCCAGACTGGCGCAGCACTCGGGCCTGTTCATCCACCACCAGACCGCCCTGAGTATGAAACAGGGCCCCTGTGACTTTGGTGGTGTAGTAGGGTGGGGTAAGAGCTGGCCTGGTGGTGAAGTCCCGTCCATAAGCATCCTGGCCTTTACCGGCTGCCATATCGTTTACCTGTTGAATGGTTTGCTGTAATTGCGATAGTGGCGTTGCGGTGATTTCGGCTAGTTGTTGAACATCCTGCGCAATGATTACCGCGCCGGACTTTTCTGCCTGCCGATAATCCTCGAAGTCTTTCACGATGTTATGTAGACGGCTATCGTATATATTCCAGGCAATGCCCTGCGGTTGTTCGATGACCTGACGGGCCTGTTCGGAATATCCGCCATGCTCATTGGAAAAACGCTCGCCCAGAGCATTAATCTGGAAGCCGCCTTCCATCATTAAAGCCCAGCTAATCAGGATGCCATGTGGGTGGGCGACCGAGCCATGTCCCTGATAAGAGCCAAGGTCGTGTGTCATGGCGCCGAGTTCAAGTCCCCAGGTAATGGCATCACCCTGATTCCCCATGTGGCCAAAATACAAAGCCTCGGACATTTCTGGAATGTATTGCTTAACCATATCCGGATTGCCGCCGAAGCCATTACAGGCTAGCACGATGGATTGGCAGGCAATATGTTCAATGCTGTTATCAGGGCGTTGTAGCTGAATCCCGGTTACCCTTCCCTGTTGATTAACAAATAGTTGATCGACGCGGCAATCGGTCATGATGGTTACACCAGCATCTTCTACCGCGCTTCTTAGACCATTAATCAAATCAGCACACTGCGTGAGGGTGGCGCATGCATACGTAAACGGCTGTGACCCGGATATAAAAATCCTTCTACCAGGGTAAATTCAATGTCGTAGGTCTGGCTTAACCAGTCTATTAAGGGTCCTGACGCCTCGCAGACGGTTTGTACTAGTGCGGGGTTTGCCTGATGTCGGGCCTTGTTCTGGATATCGGCCGACATGATGTCAACACTATCATCTATTTCATGGATTAACTGTTGCCGAGTGCCACAGGCCGGAACCATGCCCGACGAAAGGGCCGTACTACCAGCGCAAATTGAATCGCGTTCCAGGATGAGAGGCTCGACACCGCCTTCGCGAGCGGCCAAAGCCGCAGTCATTCCACAGGCACCTCCACCGACGATAGCAACCGATACCTCGGCCGAAAATGACACTAAACTATCGTCTTGAACGCGCACAAGTCTATCAGCACTTGAGGGCCGCTATGACTTCGTCGCAGCTTGCGATAGTAGCGATGGTGGATAACGAGCTAATGGTTGATGTATGAGCTTTCTCATCGAATGCTGCACAACCATCGTCGAGTACAATGTTGTGATAGTCGCGTACGTGCGCATCGCGTACAGTGGAAGCGACGCCACCGTTAGTGACTATACCGCCAAAAATCAGCGTATCGAGCTGGCAGCGGTTTAATACCCACTCCATTCGGCTCTGATAAAAAGCTGAAAATGCAACTTTCTCGATGGTGATATCGGCGGGCTGTAACTCGTCAATTAATTGATGACCGAATGAACCCGGTTGAAAATCACCTTTGCCGAGAAATGGACGTAATTTCTTCAAATGAGGTGAGATAAATGGTTCGTTCTTCTTACCCGGTACCAGAGTGAAATGGGTAGATACTATCCAGCCGTTTGCGGCTCGCATGGCTGCGGCGACCTGTTTAAGACGGGGCGGCAATGCTGCGATAGCGTCGCAGGATTGCCCGTTGCGACCGTAAGCACCGTCGTCATGCAGAAAGTCATTTTGCATATCGACGAGCACCAGACCAGTTCTTAAAGGATCGAAATCTAACATATTCAATTCTCTTGTTTGCGCGTTATTACCAGATTACCAAATTCATCGACGACTGCCTGTAGATCGGGTTCGATGAGTATGGTGGTATCTGGCTGTTCCAGAATGGCTGGTCCGGCGATAACTTCACCGATGGCTATCGGCAGGCGTTGGTAAATAGCCGTTTCATGCCAGGCACCATCGAACCAGACATTGCGTACCCCGTTACTCGCTGCTACCAGCTCGCAGCCATCGACCGGTGCCAGCAGTTTTAAATCAAATTTTGGACGTCTACCCAGAGTCGATACTCGAAGATTGAGCACGCGAATAGCAATATTATCCAGCGGTCTGCCGTAAACGTTACTATAGCGGGTTTCGAACGTTGACTTGATCAGGTCATGCGTAATATCGACACCATTTTTTCCAGGCTTAACCGGTAGCGATACATCAACCGTATGGGTCTGTCCCTGGTAACTCATGTCGAGTTCGAAAATAGCTTCTGTGTTTTCAAACGAAACTGCCGCGCTATCGAGTAAATCCATTCCCTTTTTTGCAAGACTGGACATTTGCTCGGCCAGGACCCTCATGTCTAACTTCTCCAACAGACCATTGATGGTTTGAACATAATCGTGTCGCATGTCGGCGATGGTGCATCCCAGAGCACTGTTGATGCCGGGGTAGCGGGGTACCAACGCGTTCTGTAAACCGACCTCCTTGATCAGCGCCCCGGTATGTAAGGCACCGCCACCCCCAAATGGCATCGCAGAGAATTTTTTCGGGTCGAAACCGCGTTCAATCGACACTAGTCGTATGGCTCCGGCCATGCGCGAATTAGCGACACGAATAACTGCCTCGGCGGCCTCCATTACGCCAAGCCCCAGTGGCTGCGCGATATGCAGATCGATAGCGCTGCTGGCGGCTTCTACATCGAGTTTTTCCAGCTTGCCACCAATCGGTTTGTCAGCGTTAATTCTTCCCAGGACTACATTGGCATCGGTTACGGTAGGGCGCTCATTACCTAGTCCATAGCAGACCGGACCGGGTGAAGACCCTGCCGATTCAGGGCCAATCTGTAATAAACCACCGCGATCAACCCAGGCGATAGAACCACCACCCGCGCCAATCGTCGTCATTTCGATCATTGGCGTGCGTATGGTCATGCCGAAGTCGATATTGGTCTGCGGGCTAAGTGTGCTTTCGCCGTTAGCGACCAGCGAAACATCGAAGCTGGTACCGCCCATGTCGCAGGTAATGACGTTTGGAAACCCGGCTTCCCCGGCAATATAAGCACTGGCGATGACGCCAGCCGCGGGGCCGGATAAAGCGGTACGAACCGGCAATTGCCTCGCGGTATCTACCGTCATTACCCCGCCATTGGATTGCACGATGAGCACCTGTCCATTGAAGCCATGCTGATCCAGCGCTCCCTCGAGTCTGGCCAGATAGCTACTCACAGGGGGTTGCAAATAGGCGTTCAAGGTAGCGGTCGAAGTGCGTTCGAATTCGCGGATTTCGGGCAGGATATTTGACGATGCCTCAACAAACTCATTCGGCCAGAGACCACGAACCGCCTCCAGGGCAAGCAGTTCATTGCTCGCATTGGCATAGGCGTTGATGAAAGCGACGCATACCGACTCTGCGCCAGCATCGATTAACTGCTGAGCGGCAGATTTAACTTCTTCGATATCAACCGGGGTATAGATTGTGCCGTCGGCCAGGGTGCGTTCAGAGACTTCGATACGCAGGTCTCGCGCAACCACTGGCTCGAATTGTCCCCACAGGCCCCAGGTTTCGGGTCGGTCTCGTCGCCGCATCTCTAATGTGTCACGAAATCCCCGAGTAGTGATAATACCCGTTCTGGCGCCTTTTCTTTCCAGTAGTGCATTAGTACCTACGGTGGTACCGTGGACCACGGTAGAGACCTCAGCCAGGTTTTCAACCTGTTTGCGAATACCTTCGATAAAGCCACGTGATTGATCATCGACCGTGGATGGCACTTTGGCCACCTGACATTTCCCAGCCGCTTCGTCGAGAAAAAATACATCGGTATAGGTGCCGCCCACATCGACCCCAATGACATACGAATTTGATTGATTAATCATACGATGGCCTCTTTTCTGAGTCGCTCGGTGGCCAGCTGGTCGACGCTGCCATCCTGTTTGAGGCTGACCGCATAATCCGATTCCGCTGATGCTCGACTGACATAACCACGCGAGAAATCGTTGGCAACAGCCTCAGGGTCGCGTTCGAATGGACTGCCATAGCCCCCACCACCGGGTGTTTCGAGTCGTAAATGCTGTCCTTTGGTAATCTGGATGCCGACCATTTTCGAAGCCTGCGGAGGATGATGCATACCATCCTGTTGCTCGTAGGAAAACTTGTTCAGTGCCGCCGACTTACCGCCGAGTACTCCGGGGGGGGCGTATCTTCCACGTTCACCGAACAGGAAAACATCAGCTTTTTCTTCGAGTAGTTCGATTTCGTAAATAGCGCCGAGGCCGCCGCGATGACTACCAGGGCCGCCGCTGTCCTGGCGTAATGCCCATTGTGTAAACATCACCGGGTAGGCGGCTTCCAGTATCTCTGCCGGAGGGATAGTGGCAGTCGATATCGGTGCATTACCATGATTGAGGCCATCGCCCTCCGGGTGTCCACCGTGTCCACCACCAAAGAAACTGAACATGACCCAGCGGCTGCCGTCCTGACGAAACCCGGCCAGCGATAACGCATTGATGGTACCGTAAGCGCAGCCGTTGATCCGCTCCGGAGCAACCTGCGCCATCGCACAGAAGATCACATCGATTACCCTGAGTATGGTTTCGGTATAACCGCCCACCGGCTTAGGTGCTCTGACATTAAGTAGTGAACCTTCCGGGATAATTATTTCGAGCGGCTCCAGTACACCGGCATTGGCAGGCACTTCGGTAAATATGTGTTTGATGGCGACATAAACCGAAGCTACCGCAGTCGATAGGGCAATGTTCACGGGACCAGCACAGGCCGCTGAGGTGCGCGAAAAATCCAGTGTCATCTGGTCGCCTTTAATGCTTAGGTCAACCGCTATTTTTAGAGGTTCGTCGACGATGCCATCGTTATCGAGAAAGTCTTCGGCGGCGTAGCTGCCGTCGGCCAGGTCGGATATGTTTGCTGCCATGAGTTTAGCAGCTCGCAGTCGCAGTTCATGCAGGGCTTCGCCAACCTTATCTACGCCATATTCGTCGAGTAACGAAGACATTCGCTTAATACCCAGGTCGAGCGCGTTGACCTGGCCGTTGAGATCACCGTAAAGGCTACCCGGTAGCCTCGAATTGGCCTGCAGGATATCGATGATATCCTGTCGGATTTGACCCTTGTCGAATAGCTTTACCGGAGGGATCAACATGCCTTCCTGAAAGCACTCGGTCGCCACCGGGTTGTAATTACCCGGGACATTGCCACCGACATCGTGCCAGTGACCAACCGATGCCAGGTAGCAAAATAATTTACCCTCGTAAAAATAAGGCCGAACCAGTTTGAAGTCGGACAGGTGCGTACCACCGTCATAAGGATCGTTGAATATAAAGACGTCACCCTCGGCAAGATTGCCGTCTCTGGCGACTTTATCGATTACTGCTTTAACTGCAAATGACATTGCGCCGACAAATACAGGCAGGCCTGATTTTCCCTGTATCAGGGTTTCGCCGGTCTCGGCATGGTACAGACCATGCGAGGCATCGTGTGCTTCGGCAATAATCGGGTTGAAAGCACTACGGAACAGCGTCGCATCCATTTCGTCAGCGATTTGTTCCAGACGGCCTTTTAAAACGGCTAGCGTCACCGGATCAATCATGTGTCTTTCTCAAAGTTGTTAGCGTCATAACTTTCACCCAGCGCCAGTAGTTCATCTGTTCCCAATACGTGATTGAGCTGATTAAAATTGAGCATTCTGTCGCCGAAAGGTGAAGTTGAACCATGTTGCGACAGACTGCTTAAATATTCTTGAGCCGCAACGGCCTGCGCACGTACCAGTCCACCGGGGAAGATGACTATCGAGTAGCCTATTTCCTGTAATTCTGCGGCATTTTTCTGTGGGGTTTTGCCGCCTTCAACCATATTCGCGAGCAGGGGCGTATGGCTTCCGAAACGGGTAGTTATTTGCTGCATTTGAACCTCTGATTGAGGCGCTTCGACAAAAAGTATATCGGCTCCTGCTTCGTGATAACGCTGCGCTCGATCGAGTGCCTGCTCGAAACCTTCAACGGCTATGGCGTCGGTGCGTGCGATAATCAGAGTTGATGGCGAATGTCTGGCATCGAGCGCAGCTTTAATCTTACCGACCATTTCATTCGTCGGTATTAGTGATTTACCAGACAAATGTCCGCAGCGTTTGGGCAGGGTTTGGTCTTCCAGCTGAATTGCCGCGGCTCCCGCAGTTTCGAAACGGCGCACGGTACGCATCACATTCAAGGCATTGCCGAAGCCGGTGTCGGCATCGACTACAACAGCCAGTTCCGAACGCTCCTTGATGACAGTTAAAGTTTCCGCAACTTCCGTCATAGTCACCAGGCCAATATCTGATCGACCAAAACGAGTGTAGGCAATCGATGCCCCGGATAAATAAGCGGTGCTAAATCCTGCCTGTTCGACTAGAACCGCACCCAGGGCATCATAGATACCGGGGGCGATAATAATATCAGGCTGGTCAAGCTGATTGCTGAGTGACGAAAAATTACCCATGTTCATTTACCTTTCTCAGCCTGTTGTGACAGTATTTGTTGCAGGTGGGGCACCAGACCGCCTGCCTCTACCATATTCAATAGACCTGGTGGTAACAGGTCACAATTCAATTGGGTATTTTCATCAATATGAATTAACTCACCAGTGGCGGCTTTTATACTCACCCTGTCACCCGGTTTGATCTGCCCTAATTCATCGGATGTCAATGCTACAAGACCATAATTCAGTGCATTACGAAAAAAGATACCGCCGAAGGATTTTGCTATGATGGCTTTGATCCCGAGATGTTTCAGCACCTGAGCAGCCTGTTCACGCGACGAACCGATACCAAAGTTTTCACCAGCTATCACTATCTCACCTTCGGCAACAGAGCTTGCAAAGTCAGAATCGACCGATTCTAAACAATGGCTGGCGAGTAACTCTAATGATCCTTTCATATAAAGTCCCGGCGCTAATACATCGGTGTCAATATCGTCACCAAATACCCAGACCTTTCCGGTGATGGTGCTACTCATGATTGTTTATCTTCATTGAGGAATTCGCGAGGATCGCTAATCCGACCGGTAATAGCACTGGCGGCCACGGTATAAGGCGAACCCAGATAAACATTCGATGAAGCAGCTCCCATACGCCCTTTAAAATTACGCGCGGTAGAGGAAATGCAGGTTTCATTCTCCGCTAACACGCCAGCACCATATCCGGCACAGGCGCCGCATCCAGAGGGCATTAGAATTGCGCCCGCTTCGGTGAGCGTGGCGAGGGTGCCATCGGCTGCTGCCGCTGCGGTAGTTCGGGTGGAAGCCGGGGCTATCAATAAGCGCGTCGTTCTGGCTACCTGATTATCTTTTAACACTCTGGCTGCCATTTTCAGATCTTCCAGTTTGGCGCCGGTGCAGGCACCAATATAAGCCTGTTGTACTGGTTCGCCAGATATCTCGCTTACCGGTGCCGAATTAGCCGGGCTATGTGGTGCGGCGACGTGTGGTTCGAGTTTGTCGGCATTTACCCGATGCGTTTCACGATAAACGGCGTTCTGGTCTCCCTGCCAGCGCTTTATATCACCGGGATCGCTACCGGTGTTACGAATATAATCGGTGGTGGTGTTATCTGCTGCGATAAGGCCGGTCATGGCGCCAAGCTCGGCGGTCATATTAGTGAGTGTCATGCGTTCCTGCATCGACAACGAGGCGATAGTCTCTCCGGTATATTCAATGACCTGGTAGTCTCCGCCTCCCATGCCAAGACGCGCGCAGAGGTGCAGGATAATATCTTTCGCAACTACGCCATCGCCGAGCGCGCCGTTGATATCGATACGAATGGTTTCGGGCACCCTGATCCAGGTTTCACCTGTAACCAGCACCCCGGCCATATCGGTAGCGCCAATACCAAACATAAAACAACCAAATGCGCCGCCAGTTGGTGAGTGACTGTCGCCGCCGACTACGAACATGCCCGGGCGTAAATGACCTCGCTCCGGTAATACGACATGGCAGATTCCCTGCATGTCGTAGAAATGCTCGATATTGTTCTGTGAAGCCCACTTTCGAGCCAGGTCGAGAATAGCCGCGCTATCGGCATCGACCGCTGGTACGTAATGATCTGTTACGACAACGACCTTGTCGGGACTCCATACTTTAGTTTGAAGTTGCTCTAAAATTGGCTTCACCCGTCGTGGGCCACCAGAATCGTGCATCATCGCCAGATCAACAGCACAGGTCACTATCTCGCCAGGGCTGACGCGGTCGATTCCGGCGGCGCGGGCGATAATTTTTTCAGCGAGTGTGGCGCTCATCTGCTTCACAATCCCAGATAGGTCTTTCTAAGTTCGGGGTCGTCGATTAGCTCGTCGGCCGAGCCGGATAATGCCACTGTACCATTTTCGATGACATAGGCACGGTCGGCTATTTCCAGTGACTGCATGACATTTTGCTCGACCAGGAATATAGATAACCCCTGTTTATTTAACTCGGCAATTAATTCAAACATTTCTTCGACCAATAAGGGCGACAGCCCGAGCGATGGTTCATCGAGAATTAGCAGTTTTGGCTCTGCCATTAATCCGCGGCCGATGGCCAGCATTTGTTGTTCGCCACCGGAGAGAGTGCCTGCAAGTTGATTGAAACGTTCTGACAGGCGCGGAAATACCGAAACGATCCTTTCGAGGTTTTGATCGCGTCGGTTTCTCCCACGCCTGTAGCCGCCCAGATGGAGGTTTTCCAGTACGCTCATATTAGGGAATACGCGACGTCCTTCAGGTACCTGGATAATGCCTAACTCGACGACTTTCTCCGAAGGCAGTCCGGTGATGCTTTGGCCGTCGAAAATAATATCGCCTGACTTTGGAGTGTAAATGCCGGAGATATTATTATTCAGTGTCGACTTACCCGCGCCGTTACTACCAAGCAGGGCTACTATTTCGCCTTCCGAAATTTCAAGGTCGATACCATGCAGGACTTTCATCGCACCATAAGCGGCATGTAACTGGCGGACCTGGAGAGTCATCTTAAGCTTTCTCCATTGCGGCGATTCTCTTCGCAGCACCATGTCCCAGATAAGCTTCAATGACATTAGGGTCGCGGGTAATATCGCGTGGTTCGCCTTCGGCGATTAACTCGCCCTGATTGAGTACATAGCTGTAATCGGACAGACTCATTACCGCCTGCATGACGTGTTCGATGAGTAAAATGGTTACGCCGGTATCGCGGATACCACGCACCACATCGACAATTTCGTGAACTTCCGTAGTGTTTAAGCCAGCCATGACTTCGTCAAGTAATAACAGCTTTGGATTAGTCGCCAACGCGCGTGCTAATTCGAGGCGTTTACGTCCGGCAATGGTTAAGGCACCGGCGGATTGGTCGAGCATCCCGTCCATGCCGACCAGTTTTGCAATTTCAGCAGCTTTCAGTAAAGCGTCGGTACGTTTTGCTATCCAGATATGGGCAGCAACAGCAATGTTTTCAGCAACCGAGAGGTTGGCAAACGGGCGTACAATCTGGAAGGTGCGTACCAGTCCCAACTGACAAATTAGATGCGGTTTGCGTCCAGCAATACTTTGACCCTGGAACTTAATTTCGCCTTCGTCGGGTTTAATAAAACCAGAAATCAGCGCAAATAGGGTCGTTTTACCGGCACCATTAGGACCGATTAAAGAAATGATCTTACCTTCTGGCACCGACAGGGTTGCCTGCGAAACTGCCTTCAGACCACCGAAGTGTTTACTCACGCCGCTAACTTCAAGCATTGTGTTTTCCTCGTAGGCGTAGCCACAGCATTTCAAGTAAACCGTACAAACCCCGGGGCAAGAAAGCGAGAACCAGAATGAGAATCATGCCGAAAAATATCAGATCGACACCGGGCCTGTCGCCGACAAAATAAACGATGACTTCCTTGGCGACTTCTCCGACACCATGGATAAAAAACGATCCCAGTAATGGGCCAACAATTGTGCCGAGCCCGCCAATAATCGGTGCAAAAAGGGCTTCCACCGATTTTGCCGGACCATAGGCAATGCCGGGTTCAATAAACAGGAATTTCTGTACATAATAGACGCCTGCACTGGATGTGATGATGGCTGACAGGCAAATCGCTTTCATTTTAACTCGGAAAGCATCGATGCCCAGCGCCATTGCCGCTTCTTCGTTTTCGCGTACCGCGATTAACTGGGCACCGAAACGCGAATTCGACATTAACCAGGTCAGCAGGTAGGTGATAAGCAATATAATAAAAATCGTATAGTAAAAGCCGTAAGTTTTCAGGAAGGGGCCGGCAAAATTAAACTGAAATTCGGCAATCGCCTGCGAAGGGTCCTGATTGAGACTTAATTGTACGCCACGACCACCTTCGGTAATCGAATCCAGCGAACGCGCCAGCACATGAAAAGCCTCGGCAAAGGCCAGCGTGATTAACGCAAAATAGGAGCCCCGCAGGCCATATCGAAAGCTTAAATAGCCGATACCGGCGGCAATCAAAGTTGTGCCGGACATTGCAAACCACATCGCGACCCAGGGGTTCCAGCCGAACTTGAACTGTAACAGGGCCTGTATATAGGCGCCGGTACCAAAAAATACCGCATGACCAAACGAATATTGACCACCGTAACCTGCCAGCACATTCCAGCCCTGGCCGAGTACTGCGACAAACAGGGTTAGCTCAAGAAACTCGATCCATCGACCCGAGCTGATCAATAGTGGTCCAATAGCCAGTATCACCATCAGTACACATAATCCGAGTAATTGTCCGCGACTATTCATGTTTTACTCAACCAGCCGGTTTACCGAATAGACCGCTGGGGCGGAATAACAGCACTAGAATAAATATAAACGATATAGTGATTACACCGAGGCTTTCGCCGAGATAGAGCCGACCCAGTTGTTCGAAAATGCCAATCAGGAAACCGCCGACCAGCGCACCGACGAAGCTTCCCATGCCACCGAGCACGACGACAGTAAAAGCGATTAATACAAACAGATAACCAATTTGCGGATGTACAGCGTAAGTAGGGACCAGCAAGCTGGCTGCGGCTGCCACACAGGCAACGCCAATACCAAAACAGACCGCGAATATATGATCGACATTAATACCGACCAGCCGTGCTCCCTGGCGTTCTTTGGCTACAGCGCGAATCGCTTTGCCGGTATCGGTTTTGATCATGAAAAGCCACAGTAAGAATGTAATCAGTAAAGAACCTCCGAGTGCGGCCAGTTCGGGATAGACAACGAAGGTGACGCCAAGATCGAAACCATCGAGGTCGTAGGGAACTCGCACAGAACGTTCGGTTGCCGAAAAGAAGAACAGGGCAGCATTTTCGATAATGATCGAAATACCAAGGGTTACCAGCAGGATGATTTCATCGCGTCCATGGCTGGCCTTGCCGATCACGCCGCGTTGCAACAGGTAGCCAAATACAAAGCCACCGGGTACGACGATGAGCATGGCCAGGTAAGGGTCGATACCAAATGCCTGCCAGAGAAAATAAACGGCATACATAGCCAGCATTAGCAAAGCGCCATGGGCGAAATTGATGATATGCAGAACCCCGTAGATCAATGTCAGACCCAGAGCGACTAATGCATAGATAGATCCCAGGAATACACCACTGATGGCAGAGCCGAGTACGGTCGACCAGCCGTAGCTGGGGAGATTAAAATCAAAAAAGTCCATAGACTCTGCTTTATTAAGATTAGGAAATGCGGTGCGCCGGTAATTCCGGCAGCACCACACAGATTCTGACTGGCAGAGTCCTAGGCCGGACGTGGGAAAACAGCCTTGGTATCTGCGTATTCCGACGGCGATACGACGACTATTTCGTCTCCCTGAACCTGGGTGACCAATGGACGCGCACCGATATTCTGGCCATTTTCCATTTTGGTCGGACCATAAGGCATGATGTGACCAGACCAGTTACTACCAGCCATTGCCTCGGTAATTTTGCCGCGATCAGCCGAACCCGCTCTCTCGATGGCATCGGCGGTAAACTTCATCGCGGTGTAGGCGAGGAATACCTCGTAATTAAAATGCTTGCCAGCAGCCTCGGTCTTACGTCGTACGGCAAGGGCATCCTTGTTTTTAGGATCGAACCAGTGATTGCAGTCGATCACGTATTGTGCAGCTTCGGGGAATTCTTTGACGAAACGATACTGCGACGAAGCACCGCCCAGTACTGAGTAAATCGCTTTGGGCTGGACTTTCTGACGTTGAAGGGTACGCAGGAAGAGAACACCTTCGTTATAGTAATGCGAAGGAATGACAACATCGGGATCGATTTCTTTTAGCTTTAACGCGATATTACGGAAATCCTTATTCGGCGTCGGGTGTGGGAGCACTTCTACCACATCAATACCATCAGGTTGCAGGGCCTTGGTCATCAAACCTGCGATACCCGCACCAAATCCAGTGGTATTTTCGTGTACGATAGCGACGCGTTTTGTAGGGCTACCGGCAGCCTTGTTTATAGCCAGGAAGCTATCGGCGCCAGCTTTGGTAATAATGCCGAAACCGGGTCCGAAACGGAAAGTGTTTTCCAGCCCACGGCCGACAATCTTGTCGTTAACACCGACGTCGACAACATGGGGGATGCCATGCTTGGCGGCAGCCTGGGTTGTTGCCAGGCAAATATTGGAAGCGTAAGCGCCGACGATTGCAGAGACTCCAGCTTCGTTGAATTTTTCTACCTCGGCTGCACCGACTTCTGCTTTCGATTGAGCATCGCCCAATACGGCTTCCAGCATAGCACCGCCCAGTGATTTAATACCGCCTGCTGCGTTGATTTCTTCGAGCGCCATCATCGCGCCGAAACGGCACTGTGAGCCAGAATATTGAGCCCACCCGGTTACCGGATGCACGATTCCCACCTTAACAGGGGAGGCGGCTCTGGCAATTAACGGAAAACCGGCGATACCGGTAGCGGCTATTGCGGTTCCCGCACTGATTGTTTTAATAAACTGACGGCGCGACTGAATGTTGATTTTTTTACTCATCTATCTCTCTCCTGTTAGTAAGGTTTTGGCTTTTATATTGTGTCATTCGGTCAAACTCCATGATCGGTCACTTTCATTGCCGACCCTTGTTAGCATCATCCTATATTGATAACGATCAGGACGATAAAGTGCCTTAATGTATTCGACGGGACGGTTATTTTGATCGTATACGACCCGGTAAATACACAGGGTCGGTGATCCTAATTCTAATCCCAGTGCTGGCGATACCTCTGCATCGCTCAACGTTGCTGTTATGGTTTGCTCCGCGCGGCTAATTTTGATACCACTGCGTTCCAGCAGAGCTAGTAGAGGTTTTTCTGCCAGATCTTCCCGACTGTAACTGTCACCAACCTCGGAAGGGACATAAGTAGTTAAGTGCGAAAATGGCTCGTCTTCCAGAAACCGGACTCGCACAGCCTTTTGTACAGACTGTCCTTCATTACAATCTAACAGCTGTGCTGTCTCCCTGTTCGCAGGTAAATAGTCGAATGACAAAAGTTTTACCTCTGTCTCCAGACCCATCGCCAACAGGTTTTCCAGCACGCCTTCTACGTTGACTTCTACCGGTTGCGCTAGTGAATGATAAACTACTCGCGTACCGCGGCCGCGCTCGCGTACCACCATGCCATCTCTGGCAAGTTCGTTTAATGCGCGTTTAGCCGTAATTCGGGAAACTCCAAACATGTCTGAGGTTTCCTGTTCACCAGGTAATAAAGAACCCCGAGTATAGTCATCGTTTAAAATCTTATTGCGTAGCACGAGGTACACCTGATGGTATAAAGGCGTTGGTAACCGATCATCTATCAGGTGAGTATCCTGCTGCATTTTAGTCGTTATATTTTTATTGAAGATTTTAAATGGTATATGAATATACCAATATGCTATTTGCAAGTAAATGCGAGAATTGAATTAATCTTCTTTGAACTTATTGTTTAGCAATTGGCTGGCTTCGTGCCAGGGTTTGAACGCATCCTGATCTTTCAGCAGATCAAGCCCAAGCCTGGAAAAGGTGCCGTCGGTGGCGATGGCTTCGGCGATTTCACCCGGTGATCTGTTGTTATCCTGTAGCGCCAGACTGGCAGCACCTTTTGCCATGCCTAGCACCAGCTCTGACGCTAGTTCGGTGGATAAAGACTCACGGCTACAGGCTTTAATTAATTCGTTAAACAACTCGAAATACCAGGTATAGACACAGGCGATGACGCTGCCCTGATCAAACGAGGCTTCGCTGTCTGCAATGATGCTGTTACCACAGTAATTAAACAATGTACTGACTGCTTGGTGTGGCGGGAAAATCAGCGTTGGACTGGCTCCGGCCTGGGCACTGTTAACG
>JAOUJX010000056.1 GCA_029882955.1 Gammaproteobacteria bacterium | reverse complement strand
ACAATGGTCATTGCTAGCAGCCAGCCTATTAGTACCTGATGGTCGATAACTGGCCATTGCGCAATAACAAAGAGTGAGGCTGCAATCAGGGTCGCAGCAACGGCCAGCATCAATGGTTTATAGAGCAGTTTTACCTGCTCGGCGTATACTTTCTGATCGTGGGAACTTAACTGCTGCAAAATTTAATCACTCTATAATTCGTTTTATTCATGACTGAATCTATAGGCTTTAAGTGTAGTCCAATAATAAAAAAACGCGTTGCTGGTGAAGCGTCTCGATAGCCAGGTAACAAGAGCCCAATTAAAAAAGCAGGAGTATTACAAATGAGGCGTAATCCCCTGTGCCTCCTCAATAATATAAGCCTTAAACCGTTCACTCAGCGGCGACAAACGCCGACCTTTGCGTTGCACCAGATACCAGGACCGGCGCAACGGGAATTTGGTCGCGTCGATGATTTGCAGGCTTCCCTGTTCGAGTTCGTTGGTGACGGTATGGATCGAAACAATACCGAGACCGAGTCCTTCGGTCACCGATTGTTTGATGGCATCGTTGGTGTTCATTTCCATGCTCGATGTCAGGCTCCGTCCTTCTGCGGCGAGGAAGCGCTCGATGGCCCTGCGAGTGCCTGAACTGGGCTCACGCAAGATAAAATCGTATTGAAAAAGCTCATTCAGCCCCACCGATTTTTGTCGATTGCCGAGCGGGTGGCCGGGCGGAGCGATGACCACTAATGGGTTCGCCATAAATTCCTGGGTCTCTATTTGCAGGCCTTCGGGTGGCTTGCCCATGATGACGATATCGGTTTCGTTATTTTCCAGCAGGTCGATCAGGCCTTCGCGATTGGTAACGGTGAAATGCAGGCTAAGAGCAGGGTATTTTGAGTTGAAGCGCGCCATTAATCGGGTGGCGACCGATGCGACGGTGGTGGCGACCGCGAGGTGGAGCTTACCCTGATCGCCACTGGCGAGCTGTTCCAGATTTTGCTGTGTTTCATCTATTTGTCGCAATATGGTTTCGCTGAGCAGGCGGATTTCTTCTCCAGCGTCGGTCAGGCTTAATTGCTTACCTAGTTTTTCGAATAGCGGCATGCCAACAACTTCTTCGAGTTGTTTAATTTGCATAGATACTGCGGGCTGGGTGAGGAATAGTATTTTAGCGGCGCGGGTAAAACTCTGTTGCCTGGCAACTTCGCGAAATACTTTTAATTGTCGGATAGTGATGTTCATTGTTTAGGGTCTTCTATCAATTGTTTTGATAAATCTGTCAAGGGCGCAGCCGCGAAGCGGTGATTCATATTTATCCTGGATGTGCTAAAAATACTAACATAAGTAAAACCTTATCAAAACCATCAAAAACTGTTAATAGTATTTATATTAAATAAGGATTATATTCGCCACAATATTCAGCGGAGTACTCATCATGGCAAAAACATATAACGCGGGTGTTAAAGATTATCGGGAGACTTATTGGGAACCCGACTACCAACCCAGGGAAACCGACTTACTGGCTTGTTTCAAAATTACACCACAGCCGGGTATCCCACGTGAGGAAGTGGCTGCAGCGGTAGCCGCGGAATCCTCCACGGGTACCTGGACCACGGTCTGGACCGATTTGCTCACCGACCTCGATCATTATAAGGGCCGGGCTTACGCCATCGAAGATGTGCCCGGTGACGATACCTGTTTTTACGCCTTTGTTGCCTACCCGATAGACCTGTTCGAAGAAGGCTCGGTGGTCAATGTATTCACTTCGCTGGTCGGTAACGTATTCGGCTTTAAAGCGCTACGTGCCTTACGTCTCGAAGACGTGCGATTCCCGATTGCCTACGTCATGACCTGTAATGGTCCTCCTCAGGGTATCCAGGTTGAACGTGACATTATGAACAAGTATGGGCGTCCATTACTGGGTTGTACGATTAAACCCAAGCTTGGTCTGTCGGCTAAAAACTATGGTCGCGCCTGTTACGAAGGTTTGCGCGGTGGACTCGATTTCACCAAGGATGACGAGAATGTTAACTCCCAGCCTTTCATGCGCTGGCGAGCGCGTTTCGATTTCGTCATGGAAGCGATTCTAAAAGCCGAAGCCGAAACCGGTGAGCGCAAGGGGCACTATTTAAATGTCACCGCACCGACGCCGGACGAGATGATGAAACGTGCCGAATACGCCAAAGAAATTGGGGCGCCGATTATCATGCACGATTATATTACGGGAGGTTTCTGTGCCAATACGGGTCTGGCGCAATGGTGTCAGGACAATGGTATGTTATTGCATATTCACCGTGCCATGCACGCAGTTATCGACCGCAACCCACACCACGGTATCCACTTCCGTGTCTTGACTAAAATTCTACGTCTATCGGGTGGTGATCATTTACACACCGGTACGGTAGTGGGCAAGCTCGAAGGCGACCGTGCCTCGACGCTGGGCTGGATCGATCTGCTGCGTGAGTCATATATTAAAGAAGACCGTAGCCGAGGTATTTTCTTCGATCAGGACTGGGGCTCTATGCCGGGCGCCTTCGCGGTTGCCTCGGGTGGTATCCATGTCTGGCACATGCCTGCGCTGGTTAACATCTTCGGTGACGATTCGGTACTGCAATTTGGTGGCGGCACACTGGGCCACCCCTGGGGTAATGCAGCCGGTGCTGCGGCCAATCGTGTCGCGGTTGAAGCCTGCGTACAGGCGCGTAACGAAGGTCGCGAACTCGAAGTCGAAGGTAAGGATATTCTCGCCAATGCCGCCAAATCGAGCCCGGAACTGAAAGCCGCGATGGAAACCTGGAAAGAAATCAAGTTTGAATTTGATACCGTCGACAAGCTCGACATTGTCCACAAGTAGACTAGCGAAGAGGAACGATTCATGAGTGATATGCAAGATTACGCTTCTAGCCTGGCCGATGCAGGCAGCCGCAAGTTCGAAACTTTTTCCTATCTGCCGGAAATGAGTGCCGAACAGACCCGTAAGCAGGTTGAATATATCGTGAGCAAGGGCTGGAACCCGGCGGTAGAGCATACCGAGCCACAAAATGCCACGGGTTCTTTCTGGTATATGTGGAAGCTGCCCATGTTTGGCGAAACCGACGTCGATAGTATTTTGTCTGAAGTCGAAGCCTGTCATAATGCCCACCCGAATAATCACGTGCGACTGGTTGGCTTTGACAACTACGCCCAGTCAAAAGGCGCGGAAATGGTAATTTATCGTGGTAAAGCGGTTTAGGTCTCCTCGTAGTAATAAGGCAAGTGATTATTTCTGCCTCTGTCTCCGGGGCAGAAGTTTATTTTCTACACAATGATGATTTGAATTATGGTCGATACAGAACAATACCTGGTTAAAACCGAACCTTATTACCGGGCAGTCGGTGATGAAATTGACATGTATCAGGCCGCCTACGATGTGCGTATGCCGGTGATGTTGAAGGGGCCGACTGGTTGTGGTAAGTCGCGTTTCGTCGAATACATGGCCTGGAAGCTGAAGAAGCCGCTGATTACGATTGCCTGTAACGAAGATATGACGGCTTCTGATCTGGTTGGACGTTTCCTGCTCGATATCAACGGTACCAAATGGCAGGATGGCCCGTTGACAGTAGCCGCGCGTATCGGCGCTATCTGTTATCTTGATGAGGTGGTCGAAGCCAGGCAGGACACGACAGTGGTTATCCATCCGTTAACCGATCATCGACGCCAGTTGCCGCTGGAAAAAAAGGGTGAGCTGGTCAATGCGCACGAAGATTTTCAGATTGTAATTTCATACAATCCGGGTTACCAGAGCCTGATGAAGGATTTGAAACAGTCCACCAAGCAACGCTTCGGTGGAATGGATTTTGACTATCCCGATACCGAGATCGAAATTGAGATCGTGCAGCATGAAGGTAATGTCGATAAAACGCTCGCAGAAAAACTCGTACAGGTCGCGCACCGCTCGCGTAATCTGAAAGGTCATGGCCTCGACGAAGGTATGTCGACGCGGTTGCTGGTCTATGCGGCACAGCTTATGTCGAAAGGTATCAGTGCTGAGCAAGCCTGTAAGATGGCGCTGGTGACACCGCTTACCGATGACCCGGATATGCGTGATACGCTGGATGCAGCCGTAAATACATACTTCTAGATTCAGTATCAGCCATGACACCTGAGAAGTTACTCGAGTACGCGACCTGTTTGCGTGATGGGGAACATCAGCATATCGAGGCGCTCGAATCGTCTTACCGCGAAGCAACGCGAGTCATGTCCATGCGGGGTCAGAGTAACTACCTCGAAGGCATGCGGGCGATGTGTTCGATAGGCCGAAATCAGGACTTGCTGCTCACCTATGTCGAGGAAATGCCCTCGGTGGCCAGGGAAGTCGGCGAAGATGTCATTCCGGACATCGTCACCGCGATGATGCATTTGTCCTCGCATACCTCCGGTAGCGTGATCACTCTGGTACTGTCTGAAATGCCATTAGTGGCACGTCGCCTTGGCGATGCCGACGTGGTACGCGGGTTCCTCAAGCTGTTGCATAACCTCGCCGGAAAAGCACCACGTGGCCTGCGTCCGATGATGGAAAACCTCGACGAGTTATTGTCCAAGCTGACACTCGGGGGGCTACGTCGCTGGGCGTTGTGGGGTGCGCAGGCTCATGCCCGCGACCTTGATGGGCAGATGGCTTATTTTGGCTTGAAGACCGACTCGTCGCGCTCGATCCTGAAAAAGGAACGACGCGGTACGCTATTCGTCGATAATCAGCGTAAGCTCAATTTCTATTTACGGGCGTTGTGGGGTCGCGCTTTTTTCATGCGTCCGACCTCTGGAGATTATGAAAACCGCGAGGGTTTAAAACCCTACATCGAAGACTACCAGATCCATCTGCCCGATGCTTTCGATGACTTTGGCGGTATCAAAGGCATCGAAATTTACCGTGCCAGTGCCGCTCATGGTGCAGCGCATATGATTTATACGGAAACACCTTTTGAGGTCGAAGGCCTGTCGGTAGCGCAAATGGAGTGTGTCGACCTGTTCGAGGATGCACGGATTGAGCACCTGGCGATACAGAAGTTTCCAGGCTTGCGAAAGCTCTGGTTAAGTTTTTTTCAGGGTTCACAGCCTGAAGGTCAACACGAAGCGGTTAGCTGCATGATGCAATTATCGAGGATGCTGCTCGGTGATGAAAGTAACGAGGCCCCGACTTTCATTGTTCAGCAGGCGAAAGCTTATCGAACCCGGTTATTAGAGAGTTCGCAGGACAACCAGATAGCACTCGATGCGGGGCTGGCGTTTTACCAGAGTTTATCTGCGCATACTGAAATCCCGTCCTTGCGCGAGCTTCAAAGCAGGCCCGTGCCCTATCGCGACGACAATCGTTATTGCTGGGCCTTTAACGAAGATAGTGCGGCAAATTATGACCTGGATTTAAATAACTTCGAGCAGCGCCAGGTGCGCCGAAATGTCGAGTTGATGGAGATGATTAATAACCTCGACAACGAACTGGCGGGTGACGACGCGGAAGAAATCTGGACATTAACCAGCGAATTCTGGCTGGATCAGGAAAACTGTACGATCAATGAACTCGAAGGCAAGGAGCCGATATCGGAGCCGTTTCGGTACGATGAATGGGATTACCATGCGCAACTGGCGCGACCTGACTGGGTGACGCTTTTTGAACGCCGGCAGGGGGTTGGTGATCCGCAGGTTATGGACGATATTCTGGAAAAATATAAGCCTGTCGCCAACCGTATCAAACATCTCGTCGACGCCATGCAACCGCAGGGTATTATACGCAAACGTGGTTATGAAGAAGGCGAGGAACTCGATTTAAATGCGGCGGTACGCGCCATGATCGACATTCGTCGTGGCATCATGCCTAATCCGAGAATCAAT
The DNA here is from genome assembly GCA_029882955.1 of Gammaproteobacteria bacterium. Lineage (GTDB taxonomy): Bacteria > Pseudomonadota > Gammaproteobacteria. The sequence goes on along the minus strand of JAOUJX010000056.1, from coordinate 8,881 downwards.
ATTCGGATAACCCGCCAGATACGCGACCTGTCTATTGTGGTGTTGATGGATTTATCGGAATCGACCAATGAGAAGATTGGAACAGGCCAGGCTGATGATGGTGAAGCACAAACCATTTTAAGCCTGACGCGCGAGGCGACCGGACTACTGTCCTGGGCGATCGATGCCATCGGTGACAATTTTGCAGTACACGGCTTTGCCTCCGATGGTCGGCACGATGTGCAATATTATCGATTCAAAAACTTCGATCAGCGATACGATGAAGAAGCCAAAGCACGCATGGCGGGCATGAAAGGTGGCCTGTCGACACGTATGGGTGCGGCTCTGCGCCATGCCGGCGAACATCTGGTTCGACAGGAGGCGAGTAAACGACTGGTGCTGTTGATCACCGATGGTGAACCCGCCGATATCGACGAGCGTGACCCGCAATACCTGCGTCACGACGCCAGGAGAGCCGTTGAAGACAATGCAATGAAAGGCATCCATACTTATTGCCTGACGCTGGACCCGAATGCCGATCAATATGTTTCGCGGATATTTGGCGAAAACAATTATTCGATTGTCGATAATGTCGAGCGTTTACCTGAGCGCCTGCCGAATGTATTTGCGGCGTTGACGGGCTAATTAAAGCCCGAGCTTATCCGCAACAAAATCAGCATCTTTATCGCCACGTCCGGATAGATTAATCAGTATATTGGCGTCGACTGGCATATCTTTGGCAATCTTCATCGCATGGGCCACCGCATGGGCGCTTTCCAGTGCCGGAATAATCCCCTCGATTCGGGACAATTCCATGAAGGCATCGAGACACTCTTTATCGTCTATCGCGACATACTCCACCCGGCCGAGATCTTTCAGATAGCAGTGTTGGGGACCGACACCGGGGTAATCTAGACCCGATGCGATGGAGTAAACCGGTAGTGGTTCGCCGTTTTCGTCCTGCAGGTTGTAGCATTCGAAACCGTGAATCGCACCTTTGCTGCCCTTGGTGAGAGTCGCGGCATGATCCGGCGTATCCAGCCCCATGCCTGCGGGTTCAACGCCAATCAGACGCACGGTTTCGTCGGGTAAAAATTCGGTAAACAAACCGATAGCATTCGATCCGCCGCCAACACAGGCCATTGCTATCTCGGGCAGTTTATTGTGTTTTTCGAGGAATTGCGCGCGTGCTTCACGACCAACGATGCTTTGAAAATCGCGAACCATTTTTGGAAAGGGATGCGGTCCGACCACTGATCCGATGGCATATAACGAATTGACCGGATCTTGCAGATAAGCCTGAAATGCGCTATCGACAGCGTCTTTAAGCGTCCGCGTACCAGACTCGACAGAAATCAGGTTACAACCCAGGATCTTCATTTTGGTGACGTTTGGATGTTCTTTGGCAACATCTACCGCGCCCATATGAATTTCACATTCGATACCGACCAGTGCACAGGCAGTAGCCAGTGCTACACCGTGCTGGCCCGCGCCGGTCTCGGCCAGGACCTTGGTTTTGCCCATGTGTTTGGCGAGCAGAGCTTCACCGAGGCAATGATTAATTTTATGCGCGCCGGTGTGATTCAGGTCTTCGCGTTTAAGATAAATTTGAGCACCACCGATTTTCGTGGACAAACGGCTGGCGTGAAAAATCGGGCTTGGCCGACCCACGTAGTCAGCAAACAGCTGTTGCAATTCGCTCTGGAAGGCCTCTGTCTGGCTGACCTCCTCGTAGGCGGCGTTAATATCATCCATAATGGCCTTCAGTTCCGGTGGTATCAACTGCCCTCCGTACTCACCAAAATAACCATGATCATCGGGCATAGCAGCAAATTGCATCGTCATATTTTTACCTCTCCTGTTATTGTGTTATTTAATCAGCCGTTACTATAGTGGTACAAATAATTTTTTATGTTGATGCAGGTCAAAGTGCTTAAAGAGGCACCAGGGATACTATATCAATGGTTGGTATTTAAATAAGAAGGATTTGTTATGTTCGAATCTCTCATGCTCTGGTTTGACTCACTGGGAAAGGAAAGCAAATTATTCAATCATCCTGAAGATGAAGCCTTGCACTGCGCACTGGCCTCGGTTCTCTACCATATCGTTAGTGTCAATAAACAGGTGGCGAACAAAGAGAAGCAACTATTCTCCACGATTCTAAAACGAGAGTTTGATCTGAATAACGAGCAAATCGATCATCTTTATGAGACTGTCAGCTCCTCGGCTTCAGACTGGCATTCTGATTTGAATACCATTAATCAGTTTTTGAAACAAAAACCTGTGGTACGCATGAACTTCATGAAATACCTGATTCAACTAATCGATGTTGACGGTGTGCAGGATGGTGAAATGGAAGCTTTTTATGAGGCGCTGCATGAGGTGTTTCCGGAAATTAAGCCGTAAGCAACAATGCAGTATTTTTTCAACGCCATTCTTGTTATAAATAGATCCCGGCAATAACCACCAGTATAAATAACATGATAACCAGCACTTCTATTTTGATTACCGGCGCCTCTGGCGGTATAGGTCGAGCGGCGGCCATTGAATGCGCTAACAAAGGGGCACGGATAGGGGTGCATTATCACAGTAATCGTGAGCGTGCCGAGGCCGTATTGGCTGCCTTGCCGGGTGATGGCCATCGTCTCTTTCAGTGCGATATTGCCGACGCCGATGCAATAGAAAATTTGATCGAAGCTGCCGATACAGCATTCGACGGCCTTGATGTACTGGTGAACAATGCGGGTATTGCCGAATGGTCAAAATTTGAAGACATGGACTATGCTGCCTGGCAGGAAAGCTGGCAACGAGTGATTGAGACTAATCTGACGGGCCCGGGGAACCTGTGCTTTTGTGCCGGCAAGAAAATGATCACCAGGGCTGGTGGCAGAATTGTAAACGTTTCCTCGCGTGGTGCATTTCGTGGTGAGCCACTGATGCCCTGGTACGGCGCATCGAAGGCAGGCATGAATGCTATGGGCCAGTCACTGGCTCAGGCTCTGGGGCCTCTGGGGGTTTATGTGTATACCGTCGCGCCGGGGTTTGTGGAAACTGAAATGGCCGCAGAAGTGCTGGCTTCCCCTGAGGGTGACAATATCAGGAATCAAAGCAGCATGGGGCGTGTCGCTCAGCCGGAAGAAGTTGCGAAAACAATCTGCTTTCTGGCTTTAGACGCACCACAGTTTATGACCGGTTGTATTGTTGATGTGAATGGCGCGTCTTATCTGCGCTCCTGAACACTAATCGTCATCACCAAGTTCAGGATTCCAGCCCAGCTCTCTCGCCTTTTTAGTCGCCGCGTCATAAATTTCGGCATGGCGTGCCCTGAGGTCGTCGGGCAGATTAGATACCAGGCAACCATATTTATCCCACTCGGTTCTGGTTTGGTCATGAATAATTTGCAGCCGGTCATGCGACCAGTTATCGCAGGTCTCGCTCTGTGGTAGAACGCCAAATACCCAGGCATCCTTGATGATGGTGCCTATCGGCGTCATGCCGCCGAAGTGATCGTTATCAATACCGGGGTAAAGTGGTGTGGCCATTACAGTGTCCTGACGAAGTCGAGCATTTTCTGAGCGTGGCCTTTGGCTTTCACTTTTAGATCCTGCTCGACTAGATTACCGGCCTTGTCGATGACAAAAGTTGACCGGTTAATACCCATGTATTCCCGCCCCATGAATTTCTTTAATTGCCAGACACCGTATTTTTCGCAAATATCACCCGAGGTGTCAGCAATTAATTCGACCTTCAATTCACGCTTTTTAATGAATTTACGATGTTTCTCGCAGCTGTCTTTGCTGACACCGAGTACCACGGTATCGGCGGCTTCGAATTCTTTTATCAGCCCGGTGAATTCAATCGCCTCGGTGGTGCATCCCGGTGTGTCGTCCTTTGGATAAAAATAGAGTACGACATTTTTTTTACCGCGAAACTGTGAAAGCGTAACGGATTCTTCGTCCTGGTTAAGGCTGGTGAAATCGGGGGCTGGCTGATTGAGTTCGGGCATGGGTGTTTTGGTTGACTGTTTGATGACGAGGTATGATAGTTGAGTTGGGGGGAACTTCAAAATTGATTCGTTGAAAATTTGGGAGCTTATGTATAATTAAGCAATGAGATCAGTTTTTGGGATTCGTTCCTCATCCCATTAACCTACTCGCTCCGCCCACATCGGTTGGCCGCTGGGCACAGCATTATGCAAATCAAACCAATAAAAGCATGAAAACAACAACAATAATAATCATATCCTGCATAGTCGTAACGATATCAGCCACCACCTTTATGTATATAGCTAATCCCTTTGGCACTAGCTCAAACGATCCCAGGGCGAGAATATTTGGTATCGTCCCCTATCGAATTCCGAGCAAATCGATGATACCAACGTTACAGGTCGGAGATTTTATACTGGTAAAAGCGGGAGCCTATTCCAGCGAGATACCTGAAATTAATGATGTGATTGTCTTTAAATATCCAGAAAATAGAAACCAGGACTTTGTCATGAGAGTTGTTGCAAGAGAAGGTGAAAATATGACCTTGTCAGATGGAAACCTGGTAGTAGACGGAAGGGATATAGACCAGTCCTACCTTGATTTGAAGAATACTATTAAATCTAATTCAATGGACGGGAGTTTGAATGTGCCCGAAGGGCATTTATTTGTTCTTGGTGATAATAGAGATCATAGTAATGACAGTCGATATTGGGGCTTTGTGCCAATCAAGGATGTTGTCGGTAAAGTCAGCATGATCTGGATGTCTGATGATATTGATCGCATAGGAAAGAATGTAGAGTGAGTACAGTGGTACCGGAGTCAAACCTGACTCTGACACCTAAACTCAATGCTCAAACCGCCCCAACCTCAGAAAGTTTATAGTCTGTTCGATCACTACCGGACGATTCATCATAAAAGTATGGCTATAGGGTAAAACGATGAAATCCGACATCCCGGCAACTCGTGCACTTTCGGTCGATACCTTGCCATCGTCTTCACCGGGGATCAGTGCCGAGGATAAGGCGTTAATGCTCTTATTACCGGCGATGATACCGACTTCATAATCTACCGGGCCGAGAGATTTCGGCAGGCTGTCGGCACCAGTGCCCAGTTGCTTACCGGCGGGTCCGTTGATTAATGTGAATAGCTGAAACCGGGACAGTTGATCGACCAGCTCGGAACCCGTGTTCGGTGGTGCGAGCATAACGACTCGACCAAGGTTATCGAGGGTTTTCTTTTCCAGATAGCAACGGATCAATATGCCACCCATCGAGTGAGTGACAAAATGAATTCTTTCCGGTGAATATTTTTCGATACAAAAGTCAATGGCCAGCGGAATGAAGGTTTCAGACAGTAATTCGATAGGCTGCTCGCGCGAAGGATAACTGCAATTGTAAGTCTGATATCCGGCTTCTTGCAGGGCTTTTTCTATCGACTGCATAGAGCGGCTGGTGCGCGCCAGACCGTGTAACAAAATAACGCAATCGTTAGTGGGTTTTTTCTTTTTTGAAGTCAAAATCAAGCCTGCCTTATGATGAAAAATGCCTAAAGGGGAAAACGAACAGACAATGGGGTATCGTTATATTCGACCTTAATAACAGTTGAAAGGATTCAATATTATAACCCTTGTTTAGTTTTACATTATGCGATTTAATAAATAGGGTAGAGGGCAGTTATTGTACAGTCCTATCAGAGTCCGCTCGCAGACGTTAGGAGCAGATAGACGTGAAGAAAAACCGACTGTACTCGTCGGAAAATAGAAAACAGGCCTGTTACCAGCTTTTATTATCAGGCACAGACGTCTGCCTGCATGAAATAGACCTCGATGGTCATCTTATATCTATGTATCCCCTGGCGCTCAAATCACCCGATCTGAGCTTCGATGATGTTCGTGGTTGTCATTATCCTGATTTATTCGATCAAGACGATCGAACCAATTTAAAAGACTTGATGGAACGGGCGATACAGGGTGAGGCTTTCGAGTATGAATTTAGCTTCGAAATAGAGGGGGACCAACAGGTCTTTTCATCGAGTTTTGTCCCCATAACCGATCTGCAGGGGCAGATTGTTAAGTTAGCAGGCTTTACTCAGAATTTTAGCGTTCAGATAAAGGCTACTATAAAGCACGAGCAGTCGTTGGATCGCTTTAGAAACCTGGCAGATAACATAGATGGCATTGTCTGTGAAGCCGATGCGATCAGCTATCAATTTTTAAATATTAACCAGTTTGCGGTTCGATTACTGGGTTACCCGCCTCATGTGCTAAAAGCCCCCGACTTCTGGCTAGATAAAATGCATCCCGAAGATCGTGAATGGGTGCCCGATTATTGCAATAAGTGTCGGGAAGAAGGCCCAAGTTCCTATCATATAGAATATCGGATGATTGCGGCTGATGGTCGCGTCGTCTGGTTACGTGATTTCAGATCGACCGGTTTCGACAACCAGTACAGACGTGTCTTACGCGGCATCATGGTTGATATTACCGAACGCGTGGAAGCAGAAAGACTTTTTAGAGACATGGTAGATGCTATCGACGGTATTGTCTGGGAGCGTACCGCAGGCAGTGATCGACTGAACTTTGTCAGCCAACGGGTGGTAAATTTGCTTGGATATTCGGCGGACAGTTTACTGGCCTCCGGATACTGGATTCAAATCATCCATCCTGAGGACCGTAAAAGAGCCGTAGACTATTCAAGGGAATGCGTGAAAAGCGAGTTGAAACAGTTCCAGCAGGAATATCGGATGATTGCAAGTGACGGTAGAACTCTGTGGTTTCGCGACTGTGTTACGGTTACCCGGGAAGTGGGTAAACGACCTTTGTTGCGCGGTATAGTGATAGATATTACCGAGTGGAAATCGGCCGAAAGCTGATTTAGTAAAGTCGCTGTACCCTGAATTTCCTGGTGGTGTTAAAATCATTAATTTTTAGACCATCAGGAATCTAACCATGGGATGTCAATATTTCTCGCCCTGCGAACACGGTTCGGGCAGTTTCACCATTCAAATCCCCAAAATAACCTTTGGCCGGGACTGCTTGCAGGAGGCAGGTGCCAGAGCCGTCTCGCATGGTATGTCGCGTGTCGCTCTGTTTACTGATCCGTTTTTAAAGGATGGAGCTTATGTCGAAACTGTTACCGGATCACTAAAGGCGGCTGGCATCGACGTCGCTATTTTTTCTGAAATTCGAATCGAGGCAGATGACGCCAGTGTCGAGCGCGGTGCTGCCTTCATAGCGGATGGTGAATTTGATGGTGTGGTCTCTGTTGGTGGTGGGTCGGTCATAGATACCGCCAAGGCGGCGATGTTGTATGCGCTTTACCCAGTCGGGGATTTTCTTGATTATTTTGCCGCCCCCATTGGTGCCGGGAAGCCAATGCCAGGGCCGTTGTTACCACATTTAGCCTGCCCGACTACATCGGGCACTGGCTCTGAATGCACCAGTATTTCGGTGATCAGGATTACTGAGCTAGATACCAAATTTGTTATTGCCAGCCCTGTGATGCTGGCCAACGAGGCTTTAATCGACCCCGCCTGCTGCGATAGTCTGCCCGGTAATATCGTTGCCTCAACCGGTTTTGATTTACTCAGTCACGCCATCGAGTGTTATACCGCGAAAGCCTATACGCAATGGACGAAAATCGAAGACCCGACCAAACGCCCGCTGATACAGGGGGCTAATCCCTGGAGTGATCTGGCCGCGACTAAAGCATTGGAAATAGCCGGTGAATACCTGGTTCGAGGCGTCAACGATGCCAGCGATCACGAAGCGCGCGACCAACTCATGTGGGGCGCGTCGCTGGCGGGTATGGCCTTTGGTAATTCGGGGACGCATTTGCCGCATGCGATGTCCTACGGCGTGACGCATTTAATGCGCGATATCACCACTAGCGACTACCCGGTGCCATCGCCCTTTATCCCGCATGGCATTAGCGTGATAGTCTCGGCCCCTGCGATTTTTCGTTACGCCGCCGAGGGGGCGCCTGAACGTCATCTTGAGGCAGCGACCAGCCTGAAGGCCGATATGAAAGGGGCTGGTCTGGATGACGCCGGAGAAGTGGTTGCCGGACGTATCATCGATTTGATGAAACAAACCCGTATGCCAAACGGTTTGACCGATCTCGGCTTCAGTGCCGATGATGTAAAGTCGCTGGCAGCCTCGTCTGCAAGGCAGGCGCGGGCGATCAAAAATACACCTCGAGAGACTAATCTACAGGATATCGAGAATATCTATAATGCGGCATTAAGCTATTATTAGGTCGTTATAGTCGTCATATACCAATAAAATCAAAAAGGAGGAAATTATTCATGAAATGTAAAGCCGCGGTGGCCTGGGAGCCGAATAAACCCCTGCAAATTGAAGAAGTGGAAGTCGAAGCACCGCGTGAAGGTGAGGTTTTATTGAAAGTTCACGCTTCCGGCGTCTGTCATACCGATGCCTTCACGCTGTCGGGTGAAGACCCGGAAGGAGAATTTCCGGCGATCCTCGGGCACGAAGGTGGTTGTGAAGTCGTCGAGTGCGGCCCGGGGGTGAAAGACTTAAAGCCGGGAGATCATGTTATCCCGCTTTATATCCCCGAATGTCAGGAACCTGGCTGCGGTTATTGCAACTCCAATCGATCAAATCTGTGTCAGTCGATAGCCGGTACCATCTGGACCGGATATATGCCCGACGGCACCCGGCGTTTCAAAGTAGGTGGCAAGGAAATTTATCATTACATGGGATGCTCGACGTTTTCTGAATACACCGTAGTCCCGGAAATAGCACTGGCCAAAATAGCCAAAGAAGCGCCACTCGATATGGCCTGTCTGCTGGGCTGCGGTGTGACCACTGGTATTGGTGCAGTAATCAATACAGCGCAGGTCAGGGCGGGTTCTTCGGTTGCGGTGTTTGGGCTGGGTACTGTCGGTTTGTCGGT
>JAOUJX010000384.1 GCA_029882955.1 Gammaproteobacteria bacterium | reverse complement strand
TGCTCTGCGTTATGGCGCTGGAAAATCACGGTATCAAACCCGATCATGGCGATATTCTGGTGACCGGCGCTTCGGGTGGTGTCGGCAGTGTTGCCGTGGCATTGTTGAGTAAACTCGGATACCGGGTCGTCGCAGTAACCGGACGCATGTCGGAAGAGGGTTTCCTCAAAGGTTTGGGTGCAGCCGAAGTCAAGGATCGTGCTGAATTCGCAGACAAAGCCCGTCCTCTAAGCAAAGAACTCTGGGCAGGTGCTGTCGATGTCGCGGGCGGTAATACTTTGGCCAATGTCATTAGCCAGATGAAATACGGATCGGCGATTGCGGCCTGTGGGCTGGCCGATTCCATGTCGCTACCGACCACAGTCGCTCCGTTCATATTGCGTGGCGTTACCCTGTACGGCATCGACTCGGTTATGGCGCCGATTCCCAAACGCGAAGCAGCCTGGGCGAGGCTGGTAAAAGACCTCGATATGCAATTGCTCGAAGACCTGTCATTCGATCTGGATTTTGCCGATTTGCCACAGGCTGGTGCAGATATTCTCGCGGGTAAAATTCGGGGTAGAGCGGTAGTTAAGATCCCTGAGTAAGGCTGGAAGGTCAGGCGTCGAACCCGAATAGTCGGCCGACGCCTGCCGTTAATGCCATTGCCAGAGCACCCCAGAACGTTACCCTGATAGCACCTGTTTTAATGGATGCTCCACCTGCTTTGGCGGCAATACCACCCAGTAGCGCAAGAAACACCAGGGAGGAAGCGGCGACAGCCGGGATTAACTGAGTTCCTGGTATGGCCCACGCCACAATTAATGGCAGTGCAGCGCCGACAGTGAAAGTAGCTGCCGAATAAATTGCCGCCTGGACTGGTTGGGCGCTGGCGTTCACCGATATGCCAATTTCGTCTCTGGCATGGGCGCCTAGTGCGTCGTGCTCCATTAGCTGATCGGCTACCTGTTTTGATAGTTCTATTTCAAGACCTCGGTCCTGGTAAATCTGCGCCAGTTCCTCTTTCTCAAATTCATAATTGTTTGCGATCGAAATTCTTTCGATTTCAAGATCTGCTTTCTCGGTATCAGACTGGGAACTGACGGAAACATACTCCCCGGCTGCCATCGACATCGCGCCGGCGACCAGGCCGGCGATACCCGCGAGTAGAATATTTTCATGTGAGGTGTTGGCAGCGGCAACGCCGATGATGAGGCTTGCGGTCGAGACGATACCATCGTTGGCACCCATAACTGCGGCGCGTAACCAGCCTGTTCGATGCGCTCGATGTATTTCATGATGACTCATGTTACAGCAGATCATATCGATATTTTTTACCAATGCAATCACCGGGTCAAAAGTGTCTGGCAGAATCGTCGGAGTGTATTGCTATTATTGTCTTCTCATGAAAAACTTGCGCGTCTTTTGACCCCCTGACCTACTGGAGAAATATGGAACGTCGTTACGGCTTTGGTGTGACCCTGGTTATCATCGGCGGCATTTTTCTCAGTTTATCGGGCATCCTGTTACGCAACCTCGAAGCGGCCAGCGGATGGCAAATTCTTTTTTATCGCGGCTTCGCGTTTTCTGCAACTCTGCTGGTTTTATTATTGATTAAATATCGTCGAGGCACCGTTCAGGCCTTCCGCGATATCGGTTGGGCGGGCGTCTGCGCCGGGACAGTCTTAGGTCTTGGTTCGATCTGTTATGTTTTTGCCATTTTAACCACGACAGTAGCCAACGCAGTTTTTATCATCGGTTCGGCCCCCCTGGCCACTGCTCTTGTGGGCTGGCTGATATTGGGTGAGCGCACTTCACGGTTTGGTATTATCGCCATGCTGGTTTCATTGTCAGGCATCGGTTTAATGTTCGCCGATGGCTTAATAGAAGGCCGCTGGTTTGGCAATATTGCCGCATTACTGGTGGTCGCTTCTTTTGTCTTTTATTTGTTAATTATTCGTAATCGTCGCCATATCGACATGTTACCTGCTACCTGCCTCGGCGGGCTGGCGATGTCGGCAGTGGCCGGTTTTTTTGTCGAGAGCTTTAGCATTTCAAATCACGACCTGGTGATAGCCCTGCTGATGGGCTGCGTACAGTTTGGTGTGGGCTTCATCTGTTTTACCATCGCGGCACGCTATATTCTGGCATCCGAGGTCGCACTGTTTGCTCTAAGCGAGTCGATTCTCAGTCCCATCTGGGTGTGGATAGGAGTGGGGGAACAGCCCAGCCTGTTGACCCTGGCGGGTAGCGCTATCGTATTCTTCAGTGTGATGGCTTATTGTATTGTTGGAATACGGGCTGAGAGGCGGCGATTGCGCGAGCTTGATGGGGCTTAGGTATGCTGGCGGATTCAAACAATAAGTGCAATTCTTTAGGATAATAAATGAGTCCATCGACTGAGGTGACGAGAATGTTGTCCTCTATGTACCCATTAATAGGCAGGCAAACACAGCACGCCCCACTAAGGCTGATTAACACCAAGATCGATCTTAAATACCTGCGCTATTGCGGCGACGACTTTCGGGCTATCCCATTCGCGTAAGCCGCGAACTTTCATCAATACCCGGCCACCCGGGTCAACCAGGATAGTCATCGGAATGGTGTTGGCGCCGAGCATGTTTTCCAGGAACACGTTGCTATCGAGAAAGTTCCTGAAGGTTATCTTGAACTGGTCGACAAAAGCTGCTGCCGCATGACCATCGTCGTCTATTGAAATCCCGATCAGGTTAAACTCGTTGCCATCATAACGTTGAGCGAGCCTTTCCAGAGACCCCATCTCCGAGCGACAGGGGCCACACCAGCTAGCCCAGAAGTTAATGATAAGAGGCTTCCCTCTGAAATCAGAAAACGTGTTTGACTCATTGTTAATACCCTGGAGCGTCGCCTTGCGTAGTTGGCCGCCGATTTCAATTTCGCCGGGCGTCGCTGCATACAACGTTGTGGATAATGCTGATGCCAGAAACAATAACCGAAGTATTAAATGCATGACTTTTCGATAAGACAATATTTCACCCATAATCCTGTTAAAAGCTAACTGAAACGATCAAGTTTTGGGATATCGCTGGCATCGCTCCAGAAACAACCCGAATCATGCAAACATGATAGCCATCAGCAGCAAAGTACCAATGACCTAAGTCAAGTTTACTGACGGTGGGATTAACTAGAAGAGCCACCACTCAAACCTCAACTCAAAACAAACCGTTCATAATCCTCAATCACTTCAGCCACGCAGGCCTTGTACAGGCGTTCACCCGCTTCTATGGTTGCCAACGCCGGATTCGATCCGATACGTCCATCGGGGAACTGGGCCCGATAATCGTTGGCGTCACGAATGCTTCCATTCGGTGCAATAGCGGGGCGCATAACGGCGGACTTAATCTGGTCTGGACAGGCATAGAAGGTGAGCGAAACTTCCGAAGGTGTGGCGTGACTGCCTTCCTGGTTGCCGAACAGTTCTTTCGATATTTTTCCTACACTCTCGGCCATGTACCAGTTGCGCAGTATCAGTCGAAGCTCGGAAAAATCGGCTTCACCAAAGGTCGACTGTGCGTAGATTTCCTGAAACGCGGTATTGATCGTGGCCACATTGCCGCCATGACCATTGAGGAAGTAAATGTGGCGAAAACCCTGTCGATAGAGTGAGTGTACGACATCGGCTATTACTGCGAGCAGGGTACTGGGCCGTAAAGCGATTGTGCCCGGAAAGCCGAGATGGTGGTGCGCCTGACCGATTGACAGAGTTGGTGCGATCAGTACGTCAATAGACTCC
>JAOUJX010000055.1 GCA_029882955.1 Gammaproteobacteria bacterium | reverse complement strand
GGACGAAGGGGTCGTACAGGTCCCCGTATTGTTCAAGCATCTGTCGATGGTGATGGTAGGCCTCGTGGATCACGACCGGGCGTTTGGCGAACATGTCGATGCAGTCGTCGATGGATGACATATCAGCCTCAATAACTCTCGCTCCGCTGGCGCGTAAGGCATCGAGCGACTGGTTGAAAGCTTTTTGTACTTCTTCATCCAGCCCATCAAGAACCCCTGACTGGGGTACAACTAGTTTTAGCGACTCGTTCGATGGAGTTTCCAGAGCAGGCAGGGGGGCGGAAGGCGATAAACGTCCACTCATGAGCTGGTCTAACAGGTAACAACTATCGACATCATGGGCCAGAGGCCCGGGTGCGTCCGAAGTGGGGGATAGCGGATAAATACCAGTCAATGACAGGCGTCCATAGCTTGGTTTGACGCCGACGATGCCATTAAAGGCTGCGGGTATACGGCAGGAACCGGCAGTGTCCGAACCGAGTGTTGCGACCACAATCCCTTCAGCCACGCTTACCGCGCTACCCGACGAAGATCCACCCGGCAGGCGGCCGGTTTTTCTGTCCCAGATCGAAGGCGGCGTACCATAATGCGGGTTTTTACCCATGCCTGAGAAAGCAAATTCGCTCATGTTAGTTCGGCCGGCGAAGAGTAAACCAGCTTCGCGTAGTGGCTTAATGACCTCGGCGTCTTCGTCTTCGGCAGCACAAAGATCTCGACGAACGACTGACCCGGCCAGCGTTTTCTCGCCTTTAAGATTAAACAGATCTTTTGTGCTAATCGGTATACCGGCTAGAGGCGGCATGGTTACACCACGGTTTCGAGCTTCATCAATGCTGTTGGCCTGACTGGCTAAAGCGTCATTCAGTGCTATAAATACTGATGTCGACTGTTTGGCTCGAGCAAGCGTCTGCTGCGCCAGTTCGGCAGCGCCAAGTTCGTTAGAAATAAGTGCCTTTGAGAGTGTTCTTAAGGAGGTTAGTTTATTCATGGGACTATCTAAGCAAATTAAAGCAATTGGCGCTAGTGCCGATAATGGTATTGTTTAATAAGCAATCTGTGACTCAATGAGTGTGAAATCTGCTTCAGTGATTCTTCTGGTCCTTCTGGCCAGCGGCTTTAGCGCCCAGGCGCAAACTTTAATTCGTGATAATAATCACATCTATGAAGTCGCTGAGCTGGGCATTATCAAGCTTGAGCTGCTCGCACAGACTTCGGGAATTGCGCTGGGTAAACTGACGGTGCCGAAATTTGAAAATAAGCGTCCAACCGACTTGTATCAACAAACCATGGCTGCGCTTGTTTTGTTGCGACAACTGCAGCAAAAATCATCCGTGGCTGTGCTTGCCAGGGTTGCGCCTTTGACGCGAGCTGTGGTTTATGATGACAGCTTTGATATGCTCGAATATATCAATCTGGGGCTCGATGTTTTGCTGGAGCAGCAAAGTCTCGAACGACCTTTAGGGCCGGAGTCGCTATTCGGTAAATCTACTAACGATAATTACGGTCGGCTTTGGTATCTAAAGCAGTTGCTGGTCGAACTTAATTCGCCACCTGATAGCCGTTCGGTGCAGACGCAGCTGGCGTTTATCAAAATATCCCTGGATAACCTGGCCAAACATAAATCGCTGAATTCCGCCGGGGTGGTTACTCAGTTATTTGAGCAAAAAAGCTATCGGGATGTGATGCTGGTGGCTTATCAGAACCTGCATTTACTCGGTCGATTGCAGCGTGTGTTGAATGTCAAACCCGTGGCACCGGGGAGCATTGCAACTGGCGCCAGAGAATTGATTGATATTTTTGAAATCACCCGATCGACCATTGGTGATTTGTATCGTACCCGAATTAGTCTGGGGCTGCCTGACCCTGGCTCGGTTGCAGCCGAGACCGAGGATAGTAGTGTTGACGATATTTACCAGAGCATGCGGGAAATTCAGGCCCAGCTAGTCGCTATGACCGGGAGCCCGATTTTATGAATAGCTTTGATCGACTGCCTTTGCTGGTCAGGATCGCCTTACTACCCGTTAGCGTAATGATACTGTTATCAGTTGCTATAGCGCTGGGCTGGTCGTTGCTTGACGAATCACCCGCACCGATCCGGGTAGAGCCGGTTTCGAAGCTGACACTGACACAATTCGAGCAGACAGAAACCCGCTCGCCGTTATTAACCGAATGGCTGTTTAACTGGCAATCGCGTTTGCAATTGGTGGCAAGGTATTCGCTTCAGGCCGATACCGAGATTGAATCACAATATGAAAATCTGGCGGTCAGGGCCAGGCAGATACTCGCTGACACTGTGCTGGCTGGGCTGCCTGATCTGTCTCAGATAAAACAGGTTAATGATAACCTTGATAGCCTGTTTTTAGAGAATCTGGTACCACAGTTGAGCGAACGCGCGGTAAAAGTTAAACATCTGTATCACGACCTGATGCCGGAAATGCTCGATCTGGCACGACAGTTAAAAATGGATTTGAGTCGGGTTAATCAGGGCGCGCTTCGGCGCCAGAGCCAGGCGTTGTTGAGCCATATGCAATTTGCCATGTCAACGCTCAATGGCTATACCAGTGATGCTCGCAGCAGCCAGCGCGACGCCTTCCTGGTAGAGTTATACGCGGCTGAAAATGCGCTAGAGGATATGCTTGCATCGTCGTTGGCGGGGCCTGATCGGGACAGACTGAGTCGTCTTGAGGTGTTAATGCCTTCATTTCGTAATGCCGCCGCCGAAGTTTTAGATAGTAGTGATAAAATTAAATCGATCTCGATGTCGCCGATAAAAATGCATGACCCAGCCTGGTTTAATCGCCAGCAGCAAAACGAACAACAGGCGCTCCGTCGTCATATCGAGGAAATCCGTAGTGAAGTCGATCGGTTTAATGTCGCGCTAGTCAATGCGAAACCTGCACCTGTAGCTGACGCCCGACCGGACTCCGGAGAGCGGTTAGTTGAAATGCTGGGTCTGCTTGCCATTGCTGTGGTAGTCGTGCTGGGTTTAAGCGCTTTGCTCGCCTCCAGCATCAGGCATTCGATAGCGGCAATATCCGGGCCTCTGCAGTCGATGACGGAAACAGGCGGCTGGTTAAATCAACGGCTCGACGAAAATATCTCTCCCGAGCTAAGACCAGTCGTGCAGGCATTCAATCGCTATGTCGAATTAATCGGTGAAACGCGCGTCGACATCGATCAGTCCATAGTTGAAGTTGGACAGGTTTCGCTGCAACTAGACCAGATCGTCAGTCAGCGTGAACAGGAGGTAGAAAATCAACGTCGGGTCTTAAGCGCCGCCACAGAAAGCCTACCAGCTATTTTAGTAAGCCCGGGCGATGAGATGATAGAACTGGCAATGGATCCCGAACAAATCGAAAGAGATTCGAGGGCCGGCGCCCAACAGCTGGAGAAAACCACGCAACATTTACGCGAACTCGCTGCTCATGTTGAGGAATCGGCTATAAGCATGGAGGAGGTGTCGCAGGATCGCCGAAAAATCACCGAGGCTTTGTCGGTGATTACCAATATCTCTGACCAGACTAATCTGCTCGCGCTTAATGCAGCCATCGAAGCAGCGCGCGCGGGTGAGCATGGGCGAGGCTTTGCGGTAGTCGCCGATGAAGTGCGTTTACTGGCGACGCAGACTAAAGATTCCACCGAGGAAATTCAGTCCATTATGAAAACTGTGCGCAATCGAGCGGACAAGTCTGAATCGATGATGGCAGTGAGTAGGGAGATGTCACAACAGTCTCTTGTAGAAATGGAGTTGTTGGCACATAACTTTGAGTTAGTGCTGGCAGCTGTAAAGCAATTGCCGGACTTAATTCAGAGTCTGCATGAGACTTCCAGTGAGCGGGGGCAAACTGCAGACGCTATGGTTAACCATTTTGAACAGCTCGATCAATTATTGCAGGATAGCCAGGCGCAAATAGCGGAGTCCCTGCGACAATCGAAAAGCCTGAAAAATCTCTCGGCACAATTCAGGCAGAAACTGGAGCGGTTGGGTTAATTTCAATAATGGCGTTTAAGCACTGGTATCTCACCGCGCAGTTTAATATGCTATTTGTTTAAATTTTTCAGCGATACCATGGCATCTCTACAGGATCAATTACTCAAGGCCGGTCTGATCAATAAAAACAAGGCCAATAAAGCAAAAAAAGAAAAGCAAAAGCAGGCTAAAGCTGGTCGTGGCGGTGCTAAAACGACCGATGAAACTGGACTGGCTGCACAGCAGGAACAGGCCAGAAAAGTTGAACGCGATCGTGAATTGAATCGACAGAAACAAGCCCGGTCAAACCAGAAAGCAATGATGGCGCAGATTAAACAGCTCATCGATTTAAATCGCGTCGACAGAGAAGGTGGTGATGTTAATTACAGTTTTGTCCATAACGACAAGGTAAAAAAGATTTTCGTCACGCCTTTGCTACAAAATCAGTTGGGGACAGGCCGGCTGGCAATAGTTACTTTCCCCAGAAACGGTGATGACAGCTACGAACTGGTTCCTGCGGTAATAGCGGAAAAAATCGCGCAAAGAGACCAAAACTCTGTTGTGCAATTGAACCAGGTTAGCGAGACGGAAATCGACGAGGACGATCCCTATGCGGATTATCAAATACCCGACGATTTAATGTGGTAAATCGGCAGCTGGGAGTTCTGGAGCAGGACTGGTCGCAAATCAAAAACTGATTTTCTTTCCTCCATGAGAGTCTGCGGTTAGTCCAGGTTCAGGCACAGGAAAAAGGAATCGAGATCCTCTAAACGCGTGACCAACCATCGATGACAGATTATCCATGGTGACTAAGTGCCCCATCGAACCTGACGGCGAAAATTTATTTTTAACTTAAACAAAAGCCTCTTCACGCTGCCGGATCACTGCGCTTAAAACTTCGTTATAGGGTGTCGGGATATTCAACTGCTTACCGAGCGTCACCACCATGCCGTTTATGGCATCGATCTCGGACACGCGGCGCGCATGATGGTCGAGTAACATAGACGGTCGCGCATCAGGCATCCTGGCAGCGAATGCAGCGATATATTCGGCGCTATCGTCGAAAGGCCACTGAATACCTTTTGCCTTGCCCAGTGCGTAAACTTCAGCGGCACAACCTTCAGCGATACATTTAGTCACAGGATTTTCCAGTAGTTCGCCAAGTGTACAGTCAAAAACCGTGCAGGGGCCGCTGAAACTGACGTTGGATATATACTTCCCCCAGATGAGCTGATCGATATCATCGAAAGCTTTGGCATTAAAGCCAGCGTCTTGCCAGACTTTGGTCGTGTGTTGCAATCGCCCGGTCATGCCACCTTTCATTTCGCCGAGACGAATCAGGTTCATCGCATTGTGGTGGGCATGACCAGGGCCCTTCATCGAGGCACCAAAGCCGTCGGCAACACCGAGTAATACGTTATCGACTGCCATATGTTCGGCGATACGCTCGCCAGCACCCAGACCATTCTGGATGGTCAATACCAAAGAACCGGTTCCCATGAGCGAGGCTATAGATTTTGCTGCGGAACCTACCCCCGACGCTTTGGTGGCAATGACATATAAGTCGCATTGGCCAATGTCATCAGCGTTGCTGGTGGCGTGCATACCCTGAATAACGCGGTCTCCGCTGGCACCTTCGAGCCGCAAGCCCTGACGATTTATTGTATCGACGTGTTCCCGCCAGACATCAACGCCCCAGACTTCGTGCCCGGCTTCGGTCATTAAACCGGCGTATACCGAACCCATGGCACCGACACCAAAAACTGCAATTTTCATGGTTTCTCCATTAAGAACTGAGGCAGGCGTATATCGAATAGCGCTCGCAGTTTATCATCGATATCTGCTGGGATATGTTTAGGAAACTGACTACTGAGTATCTCTCGAGCTTTCTTTTTCGCTACCTGGCGGATGTCGTTGCTGCCATCGGCCTGCCATTCTTCGAAGGTTCTTCGGTCGGCAATTTCGGGGTAGAGAAAATCGGACTGCATGCGATGCAATGTTTGCGGGTGACCAAGGAAGTGGCCTTCATTTCGCACAATAGTATCTATGTCCCGGGTCATCAGTGTAGTTTCGTCTATCTGGAGCGGGCTCAGTGAACGTAAAATACTACCTAGCATGTCATTGTCGATGATATAACTCTCAAGCGCGCAACCCATTAAACTGCCTTGCGTACCCGCTGCCTGAGTGATGGCGTTGGAACCGGCCTGGGCTGCCAGCGTGACACTGAGGCTCTTTTCGTAGCCACTTTGTGCATCCGCTAACTTGCTATCAGTGGCACCGGCGATACAGCTATTGGGCAGGTCATAAAATTGTGCCATTAGTGCAGTTGCGGCCATCAACTGAGCCTGCTCCCCGCTGCCTCCGGTCATTCCGCCGGTGCGAAGGTCGGTTAACATCGGTCGACAGCCAAATATGACTTTTGCATCGGGATTGACTAACCAGGCGAAGACCATGCCTGCCAGGGTTTCGGCGACGTTTTGCGCCAGCGTTCCTGCGATGGTTACCGGGCTGGAAGCGCCGAGTTGGCCGAATGAATTAGCGTGTACCGGAATACCGAGGCGCGCGGCCTCGGCCATGATACCGCAGGCATCGGCGGAAAATTTTAAGGGTGACACCACGTGATTATTGTTTAACGAGACAAAAGGTTTTTCCAGGAAATTCTCGCGCGACCCGGCTACGATAAAACACATTTGGGCGATTTTTTCGACGTGCTCGGGCTTGGTCGCCGCAATAAACGCGTGTTTCTCGCAGCCGCTCAGGCTGGCATAGGCGGTGTTAATGTCGAGAGAAATCTCATCGGGCATATCACGCGCGACCAGCGAGCGGCTAAAGAAATGAATGTTGTCGAGTGAATTAACCAGTCGCGCCGCGTCGTATAAATCTTTCAAGGTCGAATCCCGATATTGTCCGCTATCGATATCAACCACATAAGGCGCGGCGCCGCCGGAGCCTGTGTGCACGTGTTTGCCGGACATTTGCATTTCGTGTCCGGCCACTTGTCCGTATAAAGTATAGTGACGCGCCAATCCGTGGAGGGCTTTGTCGAGTAAGCTGGCAGGAAAGGTCAGTCGATTATCCCGGTTCAGCTTACCACCCGCTTTGGTGACTGTTTCGATAACAATCGGTGGGGCTTCGGAAAAACCGGTCTTTTCCAGAATTTCGTATACAGCGCGGTCTATCTGCGATATTTGCGTCGAGTTTAACGGTGTGTAGTGTCCACCCTCAATACCAAGCGTATTAGGTTTTGCGGCAGTTTGTGCGTTTGAACCGGTGCTTCGGTTACGTCGACGTCGACTCTTCCTGTTTTTTTGTTTATCGTTGGAGTCGCTCGCATCTAACATTAGATTAATCAGGTCGTCACTGAGTTAAAATAAGAGTTCATCTTCTCCGTTTACGATTTGACAGACAAGTAAAAAATCGAGATTTCAGGATTGGCTAATCAGAATGATTGAAACCTGGAGGAACATATTGACCATGAAAGAACTCAAACAAGCATGATGGATCAGAAGCATTTCAACAAATTGACCTATATCTTCATTTTGATGTTGATGACGGCATGTAGCTCGAATATCCCACCCGATATTCGAGAGCCTGTCGAGGGTGAGGTACAATTCATGGAAGTAAAGGGCAATGTACAGAACCATCTGTCGAGAAAGTTTCGTTGGGGAGGCGTTATTATTGGCACGGAGAACAAACAGGAATCCAGCTGGATCACCATCGTTGCTTTCCCGCTGGACGATAATGGCCGACCGCGTATCACTGATATAAGTCCAGGGCGGTTTATTGCCGTTGCTAATCAATTTCTGGAGCCGCTGGTATATAGTCAGGAACGTGAAATTACTGTGACTGGCAGACTGGTGAAAACCGTGGTGCAAAAAGTCGGGGAATTCGACTATGAATACCCGGTACTTGATGTCGAGAAATTTTACCTGTGGCCTCCATTAGCCGAAGTCGAGGATAAAGAGCCGTATTATTATCGCCCCTATTATCCATTTTATGGTTGGCCTTATTTTCCTCATCCGTATTATTATCGTTGATTCGACAAGTTGATTTGATAAGCGGAATACTCGATGCATCATAATCTTTGCCTGCTAATACTCGTTACTCTGCTCACAGCTTGTGCGAGTAACCCTGTTATCGATGTTTCTCAGGTGGATGGAGCGCTGACGCCAGCGCGCGTTATGGAGAGTCCGGTCGATAGTCATGGAAAACTGGCTCTATGGGGCGGCACTATTCTGGACATACAGAATTTGAAAGATATCACGCAAATTGAAGTGCTGGCCTATCCACTGGACAGGTCGCAACGCCCCCTTCAAAATAAAAAACCGCTCGGACGAGTGCTGGTATTGCAGTCGGGGTTTCTGGAGCCAACCGTTTATACTCAGGGTAAATCACTGACTGTTCTTGGCGAGGTAGGCGATAGCCAGCAGGGACTGATTGGTGAAACTAGTTATAGCTACCCGGTTCTCGTCGCTCAGGAAATTCATCTGTGGTCTCCGAGAGATGATGCCAGTCAGACTAAATTTCATTTCGGTATCGGTATCGTTTTTTGAATAGTGATAGTTTTAAATCGGATGTCACACCCGGCGGTGTAGGAGATTAATAATGAGTCTAAGGATTAGTATTGATCCCGATCAGATGAGCCTGCAGAGCCGAATCCAGGTAGAGGGCATCAGGGCGCTTTATAGCCAGTCTTATTTCATTCTTATCAGTAATGTTTTAATTTCTTCTCTGCTGGCATTCCTTCTGTTTGGATTAACTGGAAATACATTAGTACTTTACTGGCTGAGCCTTATGCTCGGATTCACAGCTTTTCGTTTCTTAATGGTTAGGAGTTACTACCGCAAGGAACGAACCGAAGAGGATACCATCCGCTGGGGGTGGTTTTTTGCCGTAAACACGTTTATTTCCGGATGTGCCTGGGGAGCGACGTCAGTCCTGTTTCTGGATACCAGCGATCCGGTCATTATGCTGGTTTTATTAATGACGATGACGGGGGTAACGGTCGGCTCGTCGGCATCCCTGTCGAATTTCGCCTGGTCTTATTACGCCTTTGCGATACCGACTCTTTTACCTTTTGCCTATGTACTGGCTTCAGAGGGCAGTATTGAGTTTGCTGTACTGGCAGCGATGTTAACGGTTTTTTTGATTTTACAGATTTTAATTTCACGCAAAAATAAAAATATCATTGATGAATCGATTAGGCTAAGGAGCGACAATTCAGCGCTGGTCCAGCAACTACTACTGGAAAAAAACAGGGTTGAATCAGAAAGTGCTGCGAAAACAAGGTTTTTGGCAGCAGCCAGTCATGACTTACGTCAGCCTATGCATGCAATGGGTTTGTTTCTTGATATTCTCGATGAGCAAAGTCAGGGAAGTCCGCAGGCGAAAATAATCGAAAAAATTAAAAGATCCAGCGCCGCGCTGGAAAGCTTACTGGTTTCTTTGCTGGATATATCGAAACTGGACGCAAATGCCGTTAGCGTTGAAAACAGGCCGTTTAAGATACAAAGCCATTTTGACTTGTTAGCCAATGAATTCGAATCTATAGCAGCGGAAAAAAAGTTACAGATTCGGTTTGCACCCTGTTCCTTATACCTCACCAGTGATAAGCAGGTGGTTGAACGAATATTGCGAAACTTTATATCGAATGCTATCCGATATACCGAACAGGGAAGGGTGCTGGTCGGCTGCCGAAGGCGCGAGACTTCAGTTGTTATCTCGGTTTACGATACCGGGATAGGGATTCAGCCCGATAAGACTCAAATTGTTTTTGAAGAGTTTCAGCAATTGAATAACCATAGTCGTGATCGAAGTAAGGGACTGGGGCTGGGGCTTGCAATTGTTCGCAGGTTAGCCGATTTACTGGAAGCGAAACTCTCGCTAAAAACGACAGCGGGGAAGGGGTCGGTATTTTCAATAGAGCTGCCGAGTTCTTCTGTTGAAGATATCACCCAATTAAATTTATCGGCCCCGGCGTCGACCGGTGAATTGTCCGGTAAGTTTGTTGTGATTGTCGAAGACGAGGTCGAAATAAGAGATGGCTTGAATTTGCTGCTGGACGGATGGGGTTGCGAGATTGAGGAGTTAAGCGGCGCGGGAGATGTTAAACGGGTGCTGTCGCAGTCACGAAAACCAGATTTAATAGTCACCGATTACCGATTGCCGGATCGCGAGACTGGCCTGGAAGTGATTAGGGAGATACATGATTTTTATCAGGACAGCACAATACCCGCCATCATTGTCACTGGCGATACCAGTCCCGACCGCATCAAACAGGTTGGAGATAGCGGTTTTGTCGTGCTGCACAAGCCGGTTCCCGGTGGTAAATTGCGAGCAACAATGAACTCTTTATTGCTGTCTATCTAGCCTTCTTGTTCCTGCTCAACAGTAACCCAGCCCTTTTGTAGTGCTATATGCACTGCGCGGGTACGATTTGAAACGCCGAGTTCTTTAAGAATAGCTGCCATATGCACTCTTACAGTCGATTCAGCCATATTCAGCAATTGGCCGATTTCCTTATTCGAATTGCCATGCGCCAGCTTTTGTAACACATTCAGTTGGCGAGGTGTTAGTGGGGCATCGCTGGTATCAACCGTTTTTGGGTAGGGATTGGCGGAGCTTGTCGACTGTCGAGAAAGAATCTCCGGCGGAATATAAATACCGCCCGACAAAACCAGTTTTAATGAGTTGATTAAAAGTTCGGCGCTGGTAGATTTCGGGATATATCCCTGGGCACCAATTTTTAGCATTTGCTCGACTTTACTGCTATCGTCGTTGCTGGAGATCACGACAACCGGTGTGGATGGTTGCATTTTTCTGATTTTTTCCAGTGCATTAATGTCGCTTATATCTGGTAGCCCAAGATCGAGCAGAATCAAATCCAGATCGGGGTTTTCTTTTATGTAAGGCAGTGCTTCACTGTAGCTGCTAGCATCGAAAACCTGAAGGTTATCGTCCAGTCGGGTTAATACCAGGTGCATCCCATCCCTAAAGAGGCTGTGGTCATCAACAAGCAACACTTTCATGATTATCGTATCTAATTATTATCTTAATGCATCTCCATTATGCACTAACTTTAGAGCGATTACCCTAAGCCATTAGGAATAGATAGCAAGAGCTGAGTCTGGTCAAATACGACGAGTATCAATGCCTTTTTCAGGGCCTTTCTTTTTAATGATCTGGCGCCACGCTGATCGAATTCATGCGGATTCCGAGCGGGCCACGGCTCAGGTAGAGTTCCAGAATTTCGCCATCGCGTTCAACTTCGACCGCTACCGACGCATTGATATCGCCGCCGGAAGTGGCGGTTCTTAGTTCGAAGCCACTATAGATGCGCTCATTGTCATAACTGATAATACGATCACCCGGCTGGATGCCCGCGCTACTGGCCTGCGAACTGTCCAGCACATTAGTAACTTCGACCCGGTTGGGCTGGCCTGATGCATAAAGATAAGCGTCGTAGGTGCTGTCGTTGAGCTGGTTTAAAAAAGCCTGACTGCTTTCTTCGACTTTCTGTAATTCCTCGCGGTATTTCTGTCTATCCCAGCTTTCACGGATCGACTGGTCGCGGAGAAACATGAGCTGCATTTCCTGTTGCTCAAAAAATACTTTGAGGTCATTTGCTTCAGCACTACTCAGTCCGCCGTCGATCAGCGCCTGGGTATTAAACCAGTCTTTTTCAGTGCTTTCAGGATGTGAGCTGGTGCTGGTTGGCTGACTGGACTGCTCTGAATATTGCAGTTGCCAGTTCTGCTCTAAAGCCGCGAGTTGCTTGCTCAGGCTGTCGAGCTGTTTTTGTAGCGATTGACGAGCGGTGATTTCATCCTGCAGTTGTTGCTGGAGTTGTCGGACCGCATGATTATCGGTTATCTGTACGGCTTTAGTTTCGGTATTGTCGAGTACAGACGTATTCTGAGTGATGGAGGTCTGAATCGGCTCATGTTTACTGGAACCGTCTTTAAGTAAAAAACCAACTGCCAGTCCGATTGTCAGGCTTGCCAGAATTATTAATAGAGGAGATTTCATATCGCCATAATAGCTGTTTATTGGTAGCTGTGGGCGACCTGGATTTTACAGGAGGACCAGCGTTTATTGTATTTTGAGGTAGGAATATCCTCGCCTTTGAAGTTCAGCAATCTGCACCACGCCCGAAGGTACGGCAACCACGCCCGGATACAGTTTGTCTGCGGGCAGATTAACTCCCGCCCGAGTAATCTCGCAAAGCTCCAGTTTTACTTCATGTACATTGTATAGCGATAGCATTCTGCCCCTGAGTTCATCACGCCGCTCGGCCAGGGCAGAATCTTCTGCAAACGGCGTTTGCTCGAGCTTATCATCTGTCAGGAAACGGATACCCTGCGCCACGAAAACGATGCGAATATCATAATCTATGAACTCATTCTGATAATGCGTCACCATATTATTGATACTGGTCAACATGGCGCTAAATCGACGGGGGTCGGCGTAATCCGCGTGATATACAACCTTGGCGATATCTTCTTCCGAGGCTTCATCCGCCCAAACCGCATGGCTGACAATTACCAACATTAGAGTTAAAGCAGAAAGTTTATTCAATACTGAGTATGTATATTTCATAGTTTTTCTCCGTGCTATCCAATCTGGAATATCGGAACGAAATGCGGATACCTGGATATTATATCCTGTGCGATAACCGGTGAGTTTGATAATACTGCCATGAGATTTTATGTCTAGTGATGTTCTGTTACACAAAACACGACGTTATTGGATTAGATCGACTGATGGTAGATAACGGATAATACTATCCTATTTATTTTTTCGGTTGTCTGTACATACGACTAAAACCGTGTCGGGCCAGGTCATGCCGAATCTCGCACGACTCCTCAGGGTCTACTCCTTACCTGGCAATCCATATAAAAATGCTTTAGCGATTGAAGCGCGCGATCTACTTGAATCAGCATCAATATTGGGGGTATCTGGTTTTTACTACTTTAATTCAATGGCCAGGATTATGCTTTATCAAATACCCCCTGGGTAGCAGGACAAAAAGTTTGCCCTGCTGCTTCATCAACCCCGCCAGTTTTTCGGCTTCGTCGCCCCGGCCCCAGAAAACATCGGCACGAACATGGCCTTTGATGGCCCCGCCGGTATCCTGTGCCAGCATGAGCGTGTTTAGCGGTGATTGTTGTTCGTCTGGCAGTGTGGTTTGCAACCATACTGGGGCACCTAAAGGAATGACACTACGGTCAACCGCAATACTCCGTCGAGGTGTTAGCGCTACGTTGAGAGAGCCAAGCGGCCCGTCTGCCTGTCCGTCTCTTAATTCGAAAAATATATAACTCGGATTTCTTGAGAGAACCTCATTCAGCCGGTTCGGGTTCGACTTTAACCAGTCCTTTATGGTAAAGAGCGTAACCTGATCTCTTTCCAGCTCTCCCATTTCAATCAATACCTTGCCTATCGATTGGTAGGGGTGACCGTTTTGCTCAGCGTAGCCCACCGCTGCGGTAGAACCGTCAGTGAGTTGTACTCGACCAGAGCCCTGGATATGCAGGAAAAACACATCCACTAAACTATCGACCCACAGAATCTCAGTGCCCTGAAGTAAATCCTCATTGTCATTCAGTTGCGCGCGATCGTAATAGGGCACTACCCTGTTGCCATCGAGCTTGCCGCGTAAACGCATGCTTTTCAGTTCGGGATAAATTTCGCCGAGATCGACGATCAGTAAATCCTTAGGTACCCCATAAAGTGGATAACGAAATACTTCGGAGCGTTGCCAACTGCCTTTTAACAAGGGCTCATAGTAGCCTGTGATCAAACCCTGGCTTTCGCCATCCTCTGCATAAACAGGCCGGACTTCGAAATGCGATTCAAAGAATTCTCTGACTTCGATATCGTTCAGGTCCTGACGGTTGTTGGCCAGATGACAAACTTCCTGCCATTGTTCGTGGCTGAGTTTCCGGCAGCTTTTAAGAAACCCCTGCCACATCTCACTTTGGTTGTCCGAAGTCCAGTTTTGAAGCTTCGACCATTCAACCGGATTACCTATGCCGGGTGGCCGTGTGGCACAGGCGCTCAACACTAAAGTAAGCACGACGATAATTAGCAGGTTTTTTTGCATGATGGGATTGTATTTTATATCAATGGCCCAACGCTTTAATCACTGCATCGGTCATTTCTCTGGTTGTCGCCGTACCACCGAGATCGGCTGGCATGATATCGCCAGCCGCAGTGACTGTTTCGATCGCCGACATCAAACGATCGGCAGAGTCCTTCTCACCGAGGTGTTCGAGCATCATCGAAGCTGACCAGAATGATCCTATCGGATTGGCAATACCTTTTCCCATGATATCGAAGGCGGAACCGTGAATCGGTTCGAACATCGATGGAAAATCACCTTCCGGGCGCAAGTTGGCTGTCGGTGCGATACCCAGGCTGCCCGATAGCGCAGCTGCCAGGTCGGATAAAACATCTGCGTGTAAATTACTCGCGACGATAACGTCCAGCGAAGACGGATCGAGTACCATTCGCGTAGTCATCGCATCGACCAGCATTTTATCGGTTTTCACATCGGGGTAATCTTGTTTAACACGTGCGAAGCAGTCGTCCCACATCACCATGCCGTGGCGCTGGGCATTCGATTTGGTCACCAGGGTTAGCTGTTTACGCGGTCGGCTGCGTGCCAGATCCAGTGCAAAACGCTGGATTCTCTCGACCCCGGCGCGGGTGAATACAGAGACATCCATCGCGACTTCTTCCGGAAAGTCACGGTGAGCCCGCCCGCCGACACCGGCGTATTCACCCTCGGAGT
>JAOUJX010000054.1 GCA_029882955.1 Gammaproteobacteria bacterium | reverse complement strand
GCGCGGTGGCGCGGTATAGACCGCACTCACGCGAGATGAATGACCATTGCTATCGGTTACATCGATTAGCTTTATCGGCTTGAGGTCGGTTGCATCGAGTAATACCAGCGAGTGCGGCAGGTAGTTGCCTACCATGACGTAGCGGTCATCCGCTGATACGGCGATGTTACGTGTGTTAATACCGGCTCGAATTTCAGCCACCAGTTTCAGATTATAGATATCGTATTTACTGATCCAGCCATCGCGCGAACCGAAGTAAACGAAGCGACCTGAAGATGAATATTTTGGACCGCCGTGTAGCGCAAACCGCGATTTGAAGCGATGGATCGGCTCCATGCGATCACCATCAAGCAAGGTAACGTGATGGTCTCCAAGTTCTACTACCAGAAACAGGTTTAGCAGGTCATCGACTTTAAATACCGGCGTGTTAGACAGATCTTCGGGTTTATTGTGGCTAATGTGGCTGGCTGTTATTTCGGGCAGGCCCCAGGCCAGAGTCTGTTCGGACGGTGTATAAATATAATCGACCAGTGCCTTCAAATCCTGCTCTGACAGCTTGTCGGCAAACGCAGGCATTTGTGTGGCGGCACGGCCATTGGTGATGACTTCTAGCGCTGCTTTTTTGCGCAGGCGTTTGAGGTTTTCGGGTAGTAATGCGGGGCCCATGCCACCCAGCCGCTGTGCGTTGTGGCACTCGGCACAGTTATCCTGATAAAGACTGGTTACCTCGTTAGTAGAAGCGATGGTTGTCAGCGGCAGGCAAAATAATACTGCCACAAGCGAAGCAGGTTTGAATAACATAGATTACTACTCGGTTACGCGTACTATGCCGGTCATATCGGGATGCGGTCCACAGCGATAGGGATATGAGCCGGGCTTATTGAATTCGCGCTCGTAAACTTCCTCAGGAAATAGATAGTCCTCCGGCTCTTCCTCGTTCAGGGCTTCAAACCAGACGCTATGATACTGGCGTTTTTCCTGGTTTTCCCAGCGCAGGGTCTGCCCTTGTTTTATGGTGATTTCCTGCGGTATAAATTTGTAATCTTTGATAATCACCAACTGCGTCTGATCACCACTAGCAAGCCCGACTTGAATACCTAAGGTGATCGATAAAATCAGTGCTAAAGAAAGATATCTCATTGATTACCTGCCAATCGCGTTAATCTCGGCCTCGTCGTTATCGAAGCCCAGTTTGAGGCCAAGCGAAACGTGGTGGAAACGACTATTACTGTAATCGTCATGAATAGCGAAACCAATATTGTAGACCTGCTCGCTACTCATGCTGATGTCACCAGGCATATTGGAAACCAGTTTGCGCACCATTTCAACTGTCCACATACCATCATCAAGACTGCCGATAAAATTCAAGCCCTGCCCGCCACTCATGACACGTTCGGCGAGGATATATCCGTCTTCGGATTCACCGGTGCCAGACTTGTATCGCCACAAATCCATAAATGAGCCGTTATCCAGCGCTGCCTGAATCTCCGCCTGGTCCTTGAGTTTGTCCCAACCACCGCGTTTCTTACCATCCTTCCCTTCAATTTCAATTTCGGTGCGGCTTTCTTTAAGGTATTTGGTGAAGCCATTGCTGAGGTCGAGTCTTGCTGCCAGTGGACTGGAGCTTAGCACCGATTCATCTGGTTGATCAGGCATGTAGTTAACGTCCTGATGACAGGTCTGCCAGCAACCCGCGCGTTCTGCGTATTCTACTTTCGGATCGTCTTCGCTATCGGTCGCTAGCATAATAGCGAATTTCATCGGGTTCTCCGCATCCATCTTGCCGCCCTCGACAAATGGTACGGGGGCATGCTCACCATCTTCCCACTGAAAACGCATGTAGAGGTTATCAGCATCGTGCGCGGCCTGAATATTGACAGCAATACTACCGCGTTTGCCGGGAATCGGTGTGGCTTCGGCTTTCTCGCCGGAGACAATCAAATCACCGATATCGACTTCTTCGTCTTCGTGGCACTCGAAGCAGCGATCACCGGTAACGAACGCGCGCTTACCGCCGTGGTCGCTACCTTTGAGCATCCACTCGATCGAAGTTTGACCGGGATAAAACAATACCACTTCTCTGGGTTCGACACCGGACCAGTCGACACCGGCGGATACTGTGCTAGCGCTTGTGGTCGTTACGGGTTCGGGTTCGGCTGCCGCAATTGCGACCTCTTTGATCGGCTCTTCTTCGACTACGGCCTCGCTTTCAGCCGACTGATCATCAATGACTGCCTGCCATTGAGGTGGAATCGGTCGCCGGGTGTCGAGATTTGCCTGCTCCAGCCCGGTCAACTCTTCATCGCTGAGCTGATCGTGTACTTTTTTGTGGGCAATGCCCTTATGACAGTCGATACAGGTATTGCCCGCCTGCATACCATTGATGTGCTGTTTACGCGCTCGTTTTTTCTGGTCAGCAGGATTCATCGAGTCGAAGTCGTGACAGTTACGACATTCACGCGAGTCGGTAGATTTCATCGCGGCCCATACATTTCTGGCCATTTTGAGCCGTTTACTATCAAACTTTTCGGGGGTATCGATAGTCCCCAGTATTTTATGAAATATCTCGTTGCTGGCCTGCACCTTGCGAATTACCTTGTGCACCCAGGGATCGGGCACATGGCAATCGGAGCAGGTGGCTCGCACACCACTTCGATTGGTATAGTGTTTGGTTTCTTTGTACTCCTGATAGACATTTTCTTCCATTTCGTGGCAGGAGATACAAAATTCCATAGTATTCGTCGCTTCCATCGCGGTATTAAAGCCACCCCAGAAAATAACACCGGTGATCATAAATACCAGAGCAGCACCGAGGGTTGTTCCTAATATCACTTTGCGAGACATCAGGCTAAATTTTTGAGATGGATTAACCATGAATAAAGTCACCTTAAAAATTGATTAGCGTTTTACAGAAAGGTCCTGTTATAAGGCATTTGTGTAATACGCCAAATTATTCAAAAAAGGGCGGGCATACCGATTGAGTATGTCCGCCCTGTCAGTTTTACCTCGTCACTTTAAAAATCAGGTTACGTGGTTGGTACGGTTGTAGACATTGAACTTGCCGGTCGGGGTAGTCAGGCCCTTAATGCGTTTAATCTCTTTCAGAGATTTAGCATCGTAGACCACAATTTCGCCGGTTGGATTGCTCGCGTCCTTACGATTCCAGACTGAAACCCAGACTTCGGAACCGTCGGCATTAAACTCAATGTGTACCGCAGCTTTACCTTCTTCCTCGGTTACTCGAATCGTCTTGATCACTTTGCGAGTTTTCTTGTCGATGACCTGGACGCTCTGTTGAATCACGGGCTCGGGATGTTTGGTCTGATCTGCCCACACGTAGTCGGACTTGGGATGAGTACGGATGAAAACTCCCGGGCCATCGGTATCGACTTCATAACAGATCTTCCAGGCAGCCTCTTTGTGACCCTTGGGATCATTACCCCAGGCCGTGACTTTACCCACTCCCAGGTGCGTAGTACCGCCCACTGGTCCACACTGGGGATCGATCCAGTTAGCACCAGGGCCCGGATGCGGTAACTTGTCGACGTCAATCATCGCTGTTAATTTTCCGGTTTCAGAATCGACGATTACCATCTTATTAGAGGCGTTAGCAGCGATCTGGAAGTAACGACCGGTGGGATCGAAGAAACCGTCGTGCAGGAACTTGGCCGAATTAACCTGCTTGATGTTCAGGTTATCCAGGTCTCGATAATCTACCTGCCACATTTGCCCCAGCTCTTTCATAGCAACCCAGAAAGAAGACTGTTTCGGCGTGGTGTAGATCGCGGCGACGCGCGACTCGTTGACATAATCGCCATCGACATTGACACCGCGGGTAGAAACAACTTTCAATGGCTCCATAGTTTCTGCGTCGAGGATGACGAAATGCGGTGGCCAGTAGGCGCCGCCGATAACATATTTACCATCACCGGATACGGCTACATCACGCGCGTCGTAAGCCATCTGTGCTTCAGCCACGAGCATGCTGCCAGGCTTTTGCCAGAGATCGATCTTGGTCATCTTGCCATCGCGTCCCTGGGTGTACCAGAAACGACCGGGAACGCCGCCAACCGGTTTTTCCAGATCGTGGTGTTCGGTGGCCTTGACCACGTGTACTGCATAACCGGTATCGATATGGTCGACAATTTCATGCTTGTCGCCGTCGATAATGGCAACTTTTCCAGCATCACGCTCGATAACAACAAAAAAGTTCTCCCAGTTACGACCATGTAACGGCTTGGTGGGATAATCTTTCGGCTCGATATATACCTTGTGGCGCTCTTTCATCAGCGCCAGTGACATTTCAGGCGGAACCGGTGGCTCCATCTGGATATATCGGGCTAGCAGATCAATTTCCTCGTCTGAGAAAATATCATCGAAGTTATTCATGCCGCCTTCGGTACCCAGTTTGATAATCTTGGCCAGTCTTTTGGTTCCCAGCTTTAGCGTACCCTTGGACTTTTTTTCCTTGTTAGGCTCGGGTAACAGACTTTTTCCCGTCGCTCCCTTTCGTAATACACCGTGACACCCGGCACAACGCTGGAAGTACATGCTCTTAGCCTGCTCGAATTCAGCCTCGTTTAACGGCTTGAAGTCTTTAGCGGCAAATGCGGCCCCCGAAGCTGTCGCCAGCCCAATACACGCGCCTAGCAAAATTGCCCTGCGCCCTGTTTTTTGTTTCTCATTCATCGAAATAGGCTCCTGACTAAAAAATAGATTAATTTTATCAAGCGCTAACGTTATTCCCCCTACAGGGAGCTTTCCTTGACTTTTGTCAAGATCAAACAGAATCAACAGTAAGAGAAGGGGTATTCGGTGAGAGGAGCGATTTCTTACAAAATCAGGAGCCCTCTCACCACGGCGGTGAGAGGGGTTATTCATCAAACTTTATTTATCCAGGCCACCCAGGCACATGTACTTAATTTCCATATAATCATCGAGACCGTACTTCGAACCTTCGCGGCCCTGACCCGATTCCTTAACACCACCAAAAGGCGCCATTTCGTTGGAGATAATACCTTCGTTGATACCGACGATGCCGTATTCGAGGCCTTCGGCCACTCGCCAGATTCGGCCGACATCGCGTGAATAGAAATAGCAGGCCAGTCCAAATTCGGTATCGTTAGCCATGCGGATAGCTTCATCTTCGGTTTTGAATTTAAATAGCGGTGCGACCGGACCGAAAATTTCCTCGCGGAAGACACGCATATCATCGCTGACATTGGTGAGAATAGTCGGTTGGACGAAATTGCTCCCCATCTCATCGCGTTTTCCACCGGTAACCAGGGTGGCTCCCTTGCTGACTGCATCGTCAATAAAGGCGATAACGTCATTCGCTGCCTGTTCCGTGATCAGTGGACCGACGGTGACGCCCTTTTCGGTGCCATCACCCATTTTCAGTTTACTGACGGCTGCGCCCAGTTTTTCGGCGAAGGCATCGTAAATACCTTCCTGCACGAGAAGTCGATTGGCACAAACGCAGGTCTGACCGGCATTGCGGTATTTTGAAATCATCGCACCGGCGACAGCATCGTCGAGATTAGCATCATCGAACACGATAAACGGCGCGTTACCGCCAAGCTCCATGGAGGTACGCTTGACCGTCTGCGCGCATTCCGCCATGAGTTGCTTGCCAACTGGCGTTGACCCGGTAAAGGTCAGTTTTCTGACGATAGGGTTAGAGGTCAATTCCTTACCAATTGCGGCTGTTTCACCCGTGACAATATTGATAACGCCAGCCGGAATGCCGGCACGTTCGGCCAGTTCGACAAAAGCATAAGCTGACAGTGGCGTGGCATTCGCGGGTTTACAGACCACGGTACAGCCTGCGGCGAGCGCCGGAGCAATCTTTCGAGTCAGCATCGCATTGGGAAAATTCCATGGCGTGATGCAGGCCACTACGCCGACTGGTTGCTTGATACAGACGATACGTTTGTCATTCGATGGTTGTGGAATCGTATCGCCATAAACGCGTTTGCCTTCTTCTGAAAACCACTCGATATAATTTGCACCATAGGCAATTTCGCCTCGAGCTTCGGCCAGTGGCTTACCCTGTTCGGCGGTGAGAATGACGGCGAGGTCTTCCTGCGCTTCCATCATCAGGTTAAACCATTTACGCAAATACGCGGAGCGCTCTTTGGCGGTTTTTTTACGCCATTCGGGCAGTGCGGTGTCGGCAGCTTCAATGGCCCGGCGGGTTTCGGCTGTGCTGCATTTTGCAACTTCAGCAATTACCTCGCCATTAGCCGGGTTGGTCACTGCCAGTGTCGTGCCGTCGTCGGCATCGACCCATTGGCCGTTGATATAGGCCTGTGTTTTGAGCAGGTCCTGGTCAGTAATTTTTAAAGTCATGGTGTTCGATCCAGATTTTGGAGTGGAAATAGTGTGGCTTTAGGGGCGCTAATCATACTGGTCGCAATCGATAAAGACCAGCATCGCGTCTGTTCATACCGCCTGCTTAATCCATCTGTCCATGGTAAAAAATACAGTATCCGGATTGATCGGTTTGGCGATGTAATCATTCATACCAGTAGAGAGGGCTTTTTCCCTGTCGCCTTTCATTGCATTCGCTGTCATTGCGATTATGGGCAAATCGTTGAGGTCTTTCTGCAGACGGATTTGACGGGTTGC
Source organism: Gammaproteobacteria bacterium (assembly GCA_029882955.1). Lineage (GTDB taxonomy): Bacteria > Pseudomonadota > Gammaproteobacteria. Next base: position 8,232 of record JAOUJX010000054.1, on the reverse strand, counting down.
CTCGTAGCCATCCATCACCGGCATCTGGCAATCCATGAGGACTAAATCAAACTTACTGGTTCTTAATATATCGAGTGCTTCCTGTCCGTTGGAGGCGGTTTCGACCATAATGCCATTGCTGGAAAGTAGTTCAACTACCAGTTCCTGGTTAATTTCATTGTCCTCGACCAGTAGCACGCTGATGCCCCGCAACCTTTCCATAGACTTATCGACATCTTCTGTTGTATTTGAATCAGGGGTGATGATTTCCAGTTTATCCTGTGATGGCCTGGCGAACCGTGCATTGAAGCTAAATACACTGCCAATATCGACTTCGCTTTCTACCGAGATGTCACCGCCCATCATCTGGATGATGTTTCTGGAGATGACCAGGCCAAGCCCGGTACCTCCGTATTGTCGGGTTGTTGAACTATCCGCCTGGCTAAACGGCCGGAATAGACTTTTCATTTGCTCCGGCGATATTCCTATACCCTGATCCCGTACCGTAAAGTTTAGAACAACTTCGTTGTCTGTTTCCTCTTTTAACGCGACTAACAAAGCGACCGGTTTATCTGGATAGCTGAATTTAATGGCATTGTTAACCAGGTTGATTAATACCTGACCAAGGCGTAAGGGATCTCCACTAAGAAGATTGGGGACATTGCTCTCTATATCTATATTAATTTTAACTGCTTTTTCGTCGGCCTTATACTTGACCAGGTTTACCATATTCTTGATGGTATCTTTGAGTCGGAAATTAACTGTTTCCATTTCCAGCTTTTCAGCTTCAATTTTAGAAAAATCAAGAATATCGTTGATGATGCCTAATAGTGACTTTGCTGAACTATTGACCTTGGAGATATAGTTTTTTTGCTTTTCATTTAACCCGGATTCGAGAGCAAGCTGCGACATGCCGATAATCGCGTTCATCGGAGTGCGTATTTCGTGACTCATAGAGGAAAGAAAAGCAGTCTTGGCCCTGTTGGCTTTTTCCGCTTCGGTTTTGGCCTCGAGCAAATCAGTTTCATATTTTTTTCGCTCGGTTACATCCTCGACAATAGTAGAAATCCTTTTCCAGGTATATTCGTCTCCTTTGGTAACACTGGTGATCAATCGAGTTTCAAATTCTGTCCCATCCATGCGAGTTTCCTTGAGTTCACCAAAATGTATCCTTTCAGGGCTTGCGAGTTCGGCAATTTCAGAAGCGTAGAGCTTAGCCCAATTTTCATCCCACCAATCTCTAGAATTTTCTTCTCCTTCGATAAGTTCGTCGACAGATTTGGCGCCGTAAATCTTCAATAATGCTTCGTTGGCACTAACGATACTAATCGTGCCCACCATCTCCTGTAGCATGGCAGGATTATTTTCAAAATACGACTTTAAATCCTCAACCCCTTCAGACCTCAGTTTATCGATGCCTTTTTTGATCTTCGACCAGTCCTGTTCGAGAACGCCAAGAGGTAACCTGGAAAACAGGGAGCTAAAGCGTTGTTCACTTTGTTCGAGCAACGCCATTGACTCCTGGTGATCCGTAATATCCTGAATCGCGCCGTAAGTGCGGATGACGACGCCATCTTCTTCTCGTTTTCCGTATTCCAGTTCTCGTACAAAACGGATTTCGCCATCCGGCCTGATAATACGATAGTCATAAACGTGTGCACCACCCAGAGGATGATCAGAATCCAGAACCACATTCAGGTTTTTACGTACGTGTATGTGGTCGTCAGGATGAACGAATTTGAAGTAGTCTTCCTCGCTTCGATATTGCTCGAACATCGATTCTAGACCCCTCCCCATTATTTCAGCTACCTCTTCGGATAAATATACGGGCCTATCATTTAACACATCCCATTCCCAATACCCGATCTTAATTGCGGTTGACAAGGTTTTATGGAGATATTGTTGAAAGTTAGCTTCGACTTTAGTGCCCGCTAATTCGGCGCGCAGGGACTCTATTTCATCAATAAGCTCCGGTTTTGATAACTTCAACAGATTAGGATCTGAGGGTTGAATCATTTGAAATAGATTCTAATAAAATGTTTAACTTCTATTGAGTATAGGCAAAGATTTTGTGAACGCCTTTTAAAAAAATTAATGTGAATTTTGCGATCATGCCAGAGGAACTTTACCGTGACAGGGCGTGCTGTCGCCTATGCCTTTTACGATAACTGGCAGGTGTGATGCCATAGCGTTTCCGATAGCAGCTAGTCAGGTGAGATTGGGAGCTGAAACCAACGGCAGCTGATATCGTCGCCAGGGTCAGCTGTGAATGCAGTATCAAAGATTGTGCCCGCTCGAGACGGCGTTGACTCAAAACTTCCGAAGGTGCTTTTCCTATCTCAAATTGAAATAGTCGTAACAATTCTCGTCGACTAATACCGACCCGATTCGCCAATTGCTCGACGTTCAGGCCATGTTCAATACTCGCGTCAAGCAGGCTGAGCGCACGTTGTACATACGTCGAAAACTGGTGACTTCCATCAAATATCAATGGCATGCCTGCATCGCTTAGCGGGGCGTTTTCATGTAATAGCATCTGGCGCGCTACCTTAAGAGCAAGATCACTACCATGGTCGTTGCGAACGATTTCGATAAACAAGTCAAGTGTTGCTGTCCCCCCTGAACAGGTAACACGATTCCGATCAAAAACAAAACGTCGATAACGCGCGCGTACCTGTGGGTACTCCAGGCAGAAATTTTCGAAGTCTTCCCAATGGGCCGTGGCATCGTAGCCAATGAGCAAATCGGCTTTGGCTAGTTGGAAGGCGCCATTGGAGATACCACCGATAACATTCCCGGCACGCGCCTGTTTATGTAACCATTTTCTGAGCCTGGGAATCCTGACTTCGTTTGCGTCGAAACCGGCGACTACAAAGGACATGTCAGCGTCAGCGGCAAGCTCTATCGAGGTACTCGGTTGTAAAAAGAGGCCATTGCTGTCCTCTATCGGTTGATCTTCTTCACAAAGAAAAGACCACCGATAAACAGGCTTATGGGAAAAACGATTCGCATGGCGTAAAACTTCCAGCGCTGAGGCAATGCAAAACAGCGGGAACTGCGGGCAAAGGCAAAATGTAATATGGCGTGGCTGCACGCCCTCACCCAAATATGATAAATTACGTCCCAATTATACAAGCATTAGCGTAACGATTGCACGACAATACTACTTTAAATGATCGCAGTATCACTCCCCGGAGCTGACCTTTATGAGTCGAAAAAGTCGTAGACGTAATCGTGGTCCATCGCTAGAAAAAGCTCCCGCTATCCGCCAGCTTGAACGCAAGCAATTGCGCAACCGCTTCGCAGCCATCGAGGCACTGGACGAAGAGCAACTGGAATTCATCCACAATATATCGCTACGTATTCTCGAAGAAGAAGGTATCGAGGTGATGGGCAATCAGGCACTGGATCTGTTTCGAAAGGCGGGAGCTTCGGTGAATGACGATGGCGTAGTGCGCATCGACCGAAACCTGTTGCTTGAAACTGTCGCGCAGTCGCCGGAAACCTTTACCGTCACCCCGCGCAATCCAGATCAGGCAATTCTGGTTGGTGATAATGTCATCAATTTCGGTCTGGTGTCGGGTACGCCGAATGTGCACGACAATATCAACGGTCGGCGCGCGGGCAATTATGAAGACTATAAAAAACTCATCAGTTTCGGGCAGTATTTCAATGTGCTGACCTTCTTCGGTAACCAGGCCACCGCCCCAACTGACATGCCGGCCAATTCACGCCATCTGGATACTACCTTCGTCAATTTAACCCTGTCCGACAAACCTTTCTTTGCCACCGGCATTGGTGGTGGCCGTGCGCGGGATGCGATTGAATTATCGGCGATAGCGCGTGGCCTGAGCATGGAAGAAGTCAAGTCTAATCCCTGCGTGATGACCAATATCAATGTCAATTCACCACGTAAGCTCGACGATGCGATGGCCTATGGCGCGATGCAAATGGCAATGTTTGGTCAGCCGGTAACGGTCACACCTTTCACGCTAATGGGCGCGATGACGCCGTCTACTATGGCCGGAGCGCTGGCACAGCAAAACGCAGAGGCGCTGCTGGGCATTGCCTTAATGCAGTTGACCCGGCCGGGCACACCGGTAGTTTATGGCGGTTTTACTTCCAATGTCGATATGCGCTCAGGCTCACCGGCGTTCGGCACGCCGGAGAATAGCCTGGCCAATATTGCGGGTGGACAACTAGCGCGGAAATACAAATTACCCTACCGTACCAGCGCCTGTAATGCCTCCAATGCGGTCGATGCACAGGCTGTCTATGAAACCCAGATGGCGCTCTGGGGTTCGGTTATGGGACATGGCAACCTGATTTACCACACAGCGGGCTGGCTCGAAGGTGGTCTGTTAGCCTCATTCGAAAAACTCATCATCGATTGTGAAATGTTGCAGCACATGAGCGCAATGCTGGAACCGTTAAAGATCGACCTGGCCGAAACCGGGCTTGAAGCGATGAGAGAGGTCGGCCCCGGCGGTCACTTCTTCGGCTGCCAGCACACCATGGATCGATATAAGAATGCCTTTTATGAACCGTTTCTGAGTGATTGGCAAAATAGCGAAAACTGGGTATTGGCGGGTGCTAAAGATGCAACCGCCCGGGCGACCGAGATCTGGCCGAAAATTCTTCACGAATTTGAACCCCCGGCAAGCGACCCTGCCATCGTAGAAGAAATGCAGGCTTACCTGGCGCATCGCAAAGAAGAACTAGGTGGGGAGGAGCCAGTACTCGAACCGACCGAATAATTAGCGCTTATAGCGAATCTAGCAGTTGCTTTATTTCGTCGCGCACTTCCACCATGGTTTGTAGCCTGTCGGAAGGCTTCACAGCCATTAATTTTTGAACCAGCTTCGCAATGCCGGAATCAGCACTGGCATTTACCTTGTCTATCCGCGGCGCTTTTCCTTCACGATGCTGAATGATCACTTCCATAGGCTGGCCAACATAGGGCAACTTTCCGCTAAACATGTAGTAAGCAATGATACCCAACGAATAAATATCGCAGCGATTATCGGCTTCCATTTCGCCGGCCCGTTCAGGGGCGAGATAAGCTGGACTACCGATGATCGAACCGGTCTGGGTCAGAGTTTGCTCTGCGCCAGAACTGGCCGAAGCGATACCAAAATCGGCAATTTTAACGTGACCGGTTTCGTCAATCAGGATATTGCTGGGTTTAAGATCACGATGTACCACCGCCTGTTGGTGGGCTGCCGCCATTCCATCACTCACCTGATAAAGAATCTTAAGACCTTCGCGGCTTTTGAAAAAATCTTTCTCGCTGAGCAATTTCTCAAGCCCGCGACCTTTAAAATATTCCATCGATATGGCGCAAAGGTTATCCTGTAACAGCAGATCATGAACGCGGATGACGTTCGGATGACCAACTCTTCTGGCATATTTAACTTCGCGTTTAAAACGCTCGCGTGACGCTTTGTCGACAGTCAGTTCCGGATGCATGAACTTCAGTATCAGTAACTCCTCCACCATGCTATCTTCTGCCAGCACGACCTGCCCCATGGCTCCCTGGCCGATTTCTTTTTTGATGTGATATCGATCCATCCAGATCGAGCCTGGCCCAAATTTTACTTTTTTTGAGTCCTTCCTTGAATCTATTGTCGAAGGATCAGAAATTTCATTCGGGTCGATCACTGCTGTTGCGGAGGACAGATCGAACTTGTCGCTTAATTCGTCGATGACTTTATTTGCCAACTCTGTCAAATCTGGATTTAATCTGGGTAAAAAACTGGTGATTTTATCTCTCGCATTCATGGCATGCTTTTCACTGCTTATTACGGCGATGGTTTCGAGAGCCTTACGTTGAATCGATGTCTCTGGACTGGGCAGACATTTGAACGCGATTTCAAGGCCCTTACTAAAACCAAGTCTTTTAGTTGCATCAAGAATAGCGCTTGCCGTATCGGGCCATTGCTTTAGAACTTCACTCAGAATCCCTATGGCTTCGCGTTTGCCATATTTTCCCAGAGACTGGATCGCTCTTTCCCTGACCTGCCAGTTTTCGTTTAGCGCAAATTCGCCAATTCTTTCCAGATCGTTAGCATTCAGCTCCAACTCCGAAATCTTTAGCGCGCTATCGCGAACAAACTCTTTATCGTGCGTACCCAGAAGCTTTGCCACCTGCTTCAGGTTTTTATGCTTTGAGGACTGTAAGCTGTTGACGACCTGCTCTCGAACCCATGAATCCAGCCGCTCAAGCCCAGAGAGAAAGGTTTCCAGACTGTCGCGAGTTGCCCGTTCTGCGATAATTTTTACAAAAGCATCACTAATAAGCTCAACCTTGGTAGACAGATAAGGGACCAGCTTCGGAATGAGAGCAGCGTCACTTTGTTTATCGATAATTTCTAATCCGAGTTTCTGCTCCAGCTCGTTCATTGTCGCGATATAAGGCAGGATCACCGAGGCGTCGAAACGAAAATTAAGGTGGTCGAGTGACTTTAAGGCTTCGAGTATAACCAGCTTATTGCTGTCTGATAGAAATGGCGTGATCAGGGCCACTATTTCAGTCTGGTTTACCTCACTGAAATAGCGCAACAGAGCGATCTTAAAGGTAGCATCGGTGATTTTTTCAACCTGATAATTCAAACCTGATAAATCAATTACTTCTTCGCTCTCTTTTGTCAGGTTAAGCAGTTCGAGGGCGTAGTCAGCGTCGAGCAGGGCTGCGTTATTGATAATATGTTCAGGCTTTAAGTGTTTTGCATGAGCCCTGAGAACCTCTATAGTTTCTGAGGGAGACGCACCTCGCGTATGTAGACGTTTAAATAGCTTGATAGCGTTGATCCCACTACTTTGCGCCAGAACTTTGGATGCCGAGCTGCGAAACTCTGTCTTGTCGTGCGACAGGCTATCGAGCAAAAATGCTTCGGTAATGCCATCAAAGTTGTCCAGACAAATGGCTTTGAGTACACCGAGATGAGGTTCTTCCGCCTGCGCCATGGTAGCCAGTATTTTTTCCTGGAAATCACCCGCTGAAAGTCGAATCTTTTCGATGAGGGCCTTGCCTTTCTTACTTTCCAGATCATCGCAAGCCAGGAACTGGCTAACAGTGCGATTAAACAGGATGGAACTTAATTTTGCCATAGGCGCTTATTATCTATCTAGCAATCTCTAAAAATTTAACCCGTTCCTTCATAGTAAAGATTTTCATTGCAAGGAATTAGCCTACTTTAACGCTGACGCGGAGGCAAGCCGGTGTGTTGTGTCAACATTTTACCTTTCCGGGGTTTCTTTATCGTTTGATGCTTTGTCGAATAACTATTCTTACGCCGCGGACTCTGGTAATCGTTGCCTTCTTTAGGCTGGAAAGCTGGCACGAGCTGGTGCTTACCGCTGCCGATTAAATCATCGCGCCCAAGCGCCTTAAGCGCTTCGCGAAGTATCGGCCAGTTGGCTGGATCGTGATATCTCAAAAAAGCCTTGTGCAAACGGCGTTGTTTGTCGCCTTTCGGGGTTGCCACAGTCTCGCCATCGCGCCTGACGCGCTTCAACGGGTTTTTCTCTGTGTGGTACATGGTAGTCGCCGTCGCCATCGGTGAGGGATAAAAATTTTGCACCTGGTCGGCTTTGAAACCGTTTTGCTTTAACCAGATAGCGAGGTTCATCATATCTTCGTTGGTGGTGCCGGGGTGAGCGGCGATGAAATAGGGGATCAGGTATTGTTCCTTACCGGCTTTCTTCGAATATTTTTCGAACAGTTTCTTAAATCGATCATAACTGCCCATGCCGGGCTTCATCATCTTTGACAAAGGCCCCTGTTCGGTATGCTCGGGGGCAATTTTTAAATAGCCACCGACATGATGCGAGACCAGTTCTTCGACGTATTCGGGTGACTCGACCGCGAGGTCGTAGCGCAGCCCCGAACTAATTAAAACTTTCTTTACGCCTTTTAGCTCGCGCGCGCGTTTATACAGTTTAATCAGGTCAGAATGATCAGTATTCAGATTTTCGCAGATGCCGGGGTAGACGCAGGAAGGTCGACGACAGGCAGACTCGATGGTTTTCGACCGACAAGCGATACGGTACATATTTGCGGTCGGACCACCGAGGTCGGATACGACACCGGTAAACCCCGGCACTTTGTCGCGCATCGCTTCGATTTCGCGGATGATAGAATCTTCGGATCGGTTTTGAATGATACGACCTTCGTGTTCAGTAATTGAGCAGAAAGTACAGCCGCCAAAACAGCCCCGCATGATATTCACCGAGAAGCGGATCATCTCGTAG
>JAOUJX010000383.1 GCA_029882955.1 Gammaproteobacteria bacterium | reverse complement strand
CGAGTAATCATTAATTGATTGCAGATTTCTAATCAACCAGAACTTGAGGAAGAGTTTATGAATACAGCTAAAAAAGTTTCAGGGGTCGCATTAGCAGCAGCGGCAGCCACCATGTTCGCAGTTGCACCCATTTCCGGCGCAGTCGCTGGCGAGAAGTCCGGTAAATGCTTTAATGTCAATTCCTGCAAAGGCACCAGCGCCTGCGCTACAGCAACCACTAGCTGTGCAGGGCAAAACTCCTGTGCGGGACATGGTTGGGTAAAGAAAACCAAATCCGAATGTGAAGCGGAAGGCGGTAAATTCGAAGCCTGATCCATCCGGCTCTGGCATAAAAGGCACCGACTGGTTCGGTGCTTTTTTTACTTAAAAACACACGACAAGTTAAGATAACCTATGCGCGCCACATCTGATAAACCCTTTCTCGGCTTTGGTCTCGGTCTGCGCACCGAGCATTATCAGGATATCCTCGATACAAAACCACAGCAGATCGACTGGCTGGAAATCATCAGCGAAAATTACATGGTCGATGGCGGCAAGCCGCTTTATTATCTCGATGCAATCCGGGCACACTATCCAATGGTAATGCACGGCGTCTCCATGTCGCTGGGTAGTACCGATCCGTTAAACTACGAGTATCTAAAGAAACTTAAGAAGCTGATTAACCGGGTCGAACCTGAATGGTATTCTGACCACCTGTGCTGGACCGGGATCGGCCATAAAAATATGCACGATCTGCTGCCACTACCCTACACCCGGGAAGCAGTGGACCACCTGGCTGACAGGATTTCCCGGGTACAGGACTACCTCGGCAGACAAATGCTAATCGAAAACCTGTCCAGCTATATAACTTATCATGCCGACGCCATGACCGAATGGGAGTTCCTCTCTACGATTGCCGAAAAGGCCGACTGCTACCTGTTACTCGACGTCAATAATATTTACGTCAGTAGTTTTAATCATCACTTCGATCCCATCGAATATCTCGATGGCATACCGGCACAGCGTGTCTGGCAACATCATCTAGCTGGTCACTCGAACGAAGGTAACCTTATCATCGACACCCATGACCACGACATCATCGATCCGGTCTGGGCATTGTACGAAGAAACCGCTAAACGCCTCGGCCCGGTCTCAACCATGATCGAACGCGACGGTAATATTCCACCACTATCCAGTGTTCTTGAAGAACTCGAACAGGCACGACGAATCGCCACGCCCTATTATCAATGACCCGCTTACACGAACTTCAGCAACGTTTTCAGGATTACCTGATCGGAACTTCGGAGGAGGTTGAAAATGATATTATCAGCTCCGAAAACGCGCTAGCTGAATATCGACTTGGGGCTTATTACAACGCCTGTCGTATACGCCTGATCGACATCCTGGCACTCGATTATTCGGCTATCGAGAAGTATCTTGGTAGAGAAGCGTTTGAAAACCTTGCACTCGATTATCTCCGGATCTACCCGTCCAGGCACCCGTCTGTACGCTGGTTCGGCCAGCACCTGAGCGAATACCTGTCTGACCAATACGACCGGGAAGATTCTGACTTTGTTACCGAAATAGCTCGTTTTGAATGGGCCCGGGGACTGGTATTTGACGGCGAAGACGCTAATGCGATTGTCCAGATTGAAGATATGGCCCGGGTTCCACCTGAATCCTGGCCCAACCTGCGCATCAAATTCATACCCGCCCTGCGATGGCTCGACCTGTACTGGAATGCCTGCCCCTATGCGGTAGCCCTCGACAACGGAGAAACACCGCCAGACAGGCAACATAACGAAATCCCGGTACGCTGGTTAATCTGGCGCAGGAAGCATAATCCAAACTGGCGCTCACTCGAAGTCCATGAAGCCTGGGCAATCGAAGCCACGCAACAGGGCGCGAGCTTTGCCGAATTATGCGAGGGGCTATGCGAGTGGATATCTGAAGACCAGGTTGCCATGACGGCCGCCGGGTTACTTAAACAGTGGGTTAGTGATGAACTGGTGGTAAGGGTTGAGTTTTAGAACGGATGCTGTAGGGGTATCGGGTTGGCAGATTAAAATTTTAAACTAAACTCCAAACCCGAGTGAAAAGACTCACTGCGGGGCTCGACCAGAAAAGCAGACTGACCGAAAAAATCATCGGTAAAAACGAGATCACTACGTCCAAACTCCCAGGACTCGATAAACAGTCCGATTGAAACAGACGCTTCTTCACTATATTGCCAGCTCTTACCGCCGCGTACACGATAACCTATTTTCGAGCCCAGGTTAAAACCGGCCTGACTCGATGGCAGGTATAAAACCATTTCAGGGCTGACGATATAGAGCGCTGATATACTCAGCCAATACCCGGCCAGATCAGAATCCCGGGGCTGAAAATTGATACCGACCTCCAACTCCCCCCAACGGTATAGCTCGTGTAAACCCTGAACGGTATCGGTACTTTGAATATCCCGGTCCCATTGCCAGTACTGAAAACCCAGAAATGTTTGTATCGGATTGGCACTTCCAAGTTGACTAGCCGGTGAAAAAGTCAGGCCTAAATTAAACAATTCTTCAATAGTATCGGTCCTATGCGGTACCCCCGACTGGGTCTGCCCGTCGTAGTCGATAGTACCGCTATAAAAGGCAACATGCGTATTGAAACTTCGGTTTTTATAATCAGGCGTGTAATTGAATTTTATGCCGGGTAGAACACCGTCTTCAGTGTCGAGAACTCGATCCAGGGAATCGAATTCCTGGTAGTTGAAATGGTAGAGGGTTGGGGTTATTTCTAAGTTGGAAGCTAAAACCTGGCTGGACAATGGGAAGATGAAGCCCGGTAGTAGGAAAATAATGGCAGAGAGTGCGTTTTTCTTGTTCAAGTGGATTTGTTTGTTTTAAGTAAAAAGGCACGAAACTGGTTCGTGCCTTTTTGGGTTTTGACTATAGCTTGTATCTTTAATTAGATAGCAATTGCAGTTACAAAGACAAAATTACCATCTCCACTGTCCAGTTCGACATCAGCCCAATTTGTCGGTCCTACTGTCACACGTACTCGAGTACCGTTAGCACCAGAGACAATAAACTGTCCTGTCTCAACATTAAATCCGTTACCAGTTATTGGTTGAGTAGTGGTTAGAGAGAAATCACCACCGTTCGACCCTACTATGGAGAAATTGAATGATTGAGAGAAATCTCCACTTAAGTAATTTCCACCAAGATCGAAATCCATGGCAATAGCGATATCCTCGCCATCAAATTTAAATCTAAGATTACCATTACCTACTGCCGTGTAATCTTCAGTAATATCGTTAAATGTTGAGCTAAAGGTAAAACTACCGTGAATTATAGTCCCAGAGAAATTACAATTATCAAAGGTAATCGTTCCCGACCAGGCATTAATATTTCCAGTACTTGAATCTGAAACACTTCCTCCATCAGGGCAACCAGTAGTAACTCCCGTCACAATTGATTTGGCGCCCAGACGATTAGTAAATATCTGCCCTATCGCTAAATTAATAGAATCTTGAATGGAAGGGGTTGTTATCGACCTTAAGGCATAAGTATCAGCTGTCGAGGTAATAACCGAGCCCTGGGCAAAACCTGCTCGCGCATATTGCACGGCATTGGCCTCGGTTAATGTCACCGGGTTATACGCAGGACCACTATCCCCACCCCCACCACAACCAGCCATCACCAGCATGCCAGCACCAAGCAGCGATACAGCGGTTGATCTGAATTTTTTAAATTGGCCCATAACTTTTCTCCTTATATATTTTTAATGTTAGAACCTACAAAGTATAAAACCCTAAAAATACT
>JAOUJX010000382.1 GCA_029882955.1 Gammaproteobacteria bacterium | reverse complement strand
CAGGCGGGAATAGGTTTTCTGGCTGGCCCCTGTGGTGTATATCCCCTGACCGACAGACGAGCCTGAATCGGCTGTCGATACCAGGTCGTAAAGACGTTTGCGTTCTATATCAGATCGTATATGAATGGCACCTAGTTTAGATGCCAGGTTCCCGGCGACGGTTGATTTACCCGAACCCGATAATCCGTGCATGACGATTAACACTGCATGCTGTGGGTTAATCCAGGGCTGAGTTGCGTCAAGATAGTGCAGGGCAGGCTTAAATATATTATTGCCGCTGAACGATTCTTTGGTTCTATGAGAAAGACTAAGTGCTTCGACCTTTGCGCGTACCAGCGCTCGATAGACGATATAGTAAGCCAATAAGGAGACTCCATCGTAATCCCCGTTGATAGCTAAATAACGATTCAGAAAACGCCAGGCGTACTCATCGTAATCCTGGGCCTGTAAGTCCATTACTACAAAGGCAATTTCGCTTATCGGGTCTATCCAGCGCAGTTCGTCGTTGAATTCGAGACAGTCGAAAGGAGTGCATTGATCTTCCTGTAGCACCATATTACCCAAATGCAGGTCACCATGGCATTCACGTACCGATCCATTCTGGTGGCGGAACTGCATGACTGGCTTTAGTGTTTCTTCCTGTTGGAGGCACCAGTTTTTCAATGACTGATAATAGTCGGGTAGATATTTTTCTGGAATCTCTTTTTCGAGATGGGGAAAATTTTCGTGATTCCATTTAACGATAGTATCCCAGTTGCCAAAGGAATTGCTGCTCAGCGAACAGGGCGCTTTTGAGTGAAAATCGGCGACGACTTGAGCCATCGAATCAATGTGGTCGGCAGTCAATAATCCCTTGCTGGCATAATTGCTGATTAGCATATTTTGAGGGAACTCCTTCATCTGTACAGCGTACTCGATTATTTTACCTTCGCCGTTTAGGCGGGGGTGAGTATTACTACTACGTATTGCGATTACTTTTAAATATAGGTTATCGCTAAAGCGCCGATTAAGTCGCAGCTCTTCCTCGCAGTAGAATTTCCTTTTATCCAGTGTGCTGAAGTCGATAAATCCAAAATCGACCGGTTTCTTTATTTTATAGGCGTAGGTTCCAGTTAAAATTATCCACGAAATGTGAGTCTCAATGATCGAGAAGGCGCTAACGGGGTGATCGTAGAGATCGGCGTTTTTTAAAGCACGAACCAATGCCCGGGTCTTTTTGAGCATGGACTGATTATCCTGCAGATTGTCCATTAACATGATATCTGCTCGTTTCCTGTGATCGGGTCGATGCTATTGAAAGCAGGAGGTACATCCCTGTACCCAAAAAATACTCCCTTATGATACCAACCCTGCTTTAATGTACTTTTATCTCGATAGCTTTGCGTTTCTCCTCTTCAATTTTAGGCACAGTAAGCGATAACACACCATCCTTATAATCAGCATTGACATGATCGGCATCAATTTCTGAGGGTAAGGTGAAACGCCGGGAAAAGCTTCCATGAAATCGCTCGGTACGGTGATGTTTGGTGCCTTTGCCTGTTTCCTTCTCAACGCGTTTCTCGCCAGAAATGCTGAGTACTCCGTTTTCGAGGCGTATATCAATGTCGTCTTTAGTGACACCGGGTAAATCGGCCTTAATCATAAAGTTATCGTCGTTTTCTTCGATATCTACCGTTGGAGCCCACTCTGTGAACCCAATATCAGTATCGAGACCCAGAGTGCTAATACCTCGACGAGTGGCCTGATTATAGCGCTCGAGCATATTTTCCATTTCCCTGAACGGGTTCCAAACTGTCATGTCCATCATGTACCTCCTGTCATGTTAGATTTAACAATGTTTAAGCGATAGAGCCAAAAATATATCGCTTTTATAACTTTATGCTTCCTGATTTCGAATATATTGATCTATGTCAAATCTACAGTCTCTAGCTAATGCAATTGATTACTGATCCTGTTCCAGCACCCAGCGCACAGCCCGATGGGTGAGTTCGTGACCCGAAGACAGGCCCAGCTTTTTCTTGATATGGGCTTGATGGGTTTCGATAGTTTTTATGCTCAGGTTTAAGTGCCCTGCCATGTTATTCGATGAAATTCCCTGACCAATCATTTCGAATACCTGTAGTTCACGGTTCGACAGAGAATCGATATCACGTTTTTCAGCCTTACCGTCAACCATGCCGGAGAGCATGCGTTCGGTCATGCGTTCGCTAAGATATACTTTACCGCTGAGCACCTGGCGGATGGCTTTTATGATTTTATCCTGCGCTTCCTGTTTATTGATATAACCTCTGGCACCTGCTGCCAAAACGCGCTCAGCATAAAGCGCTTCGTCGTGCATGGAAGCCACTAGCATCAGGACTTCACTATCCCTGGCTTTTATATGCTCGATCAGGTCGAGACCGCTACCACCGGCAAGCGACAGGTCGATAATTGCCAGATCTGGTTTCAACTGCGTTGCCAACTCGAGCCCGGAAGCCATATCGCCAGCTTCACCGCAAACTTCTAGCTCGTGCGTATCCCCTATCAACTGGGCAAATCCGGTGCGGACCAGCGGATGGTCGTCGACAATTAGTATGCGTGCCATTTACGTAGTCTCCCGAGCTTTCTTTAGCGGAAATCGGCAGCGTACTCTGGTGCCACCGGATTCTGCCGGATCGATTTTAATTTCTCCTTCAAACAAACTGCAACGATATTTCATGATACTCAAACCGAGACCATCAAAATTACTGACATCATCTGGAATACCACGACCGTTATCGTAGACCTGCAGGATACCGTCTTTGCCATCGATATCGAGTACGACCAGAATCATACTGGCCTCGGCGTGTTTAATCGCATTGTTCAGAGCTTCCTGGGCAACTCGGTATAAATGCATAACCATGTCATTGTTAGTGAATTCGATCTCTTTGAGTATATCCAGAGTGACTGGTATATGACTCTGGCGTCGAATTTCTTCGGTTAAATTCCGCAATGCCTGGATGAAGCCAGTAGCGTCGATTTCGATCGGAACCAGTCCGCGCGACAGTGCACGTACCTGAGCGAGAGCTTCCTGTAATCCATTACTTAACTGCGAAGCCAGTTCGTATTCGGGTTTAGATGCTTTATTGACGAGGCTGCCAGCCAGCATACCAAGGCCGGTTAATTGCTGACCGATGCCATCATGGAGTTCCTGGCCGATTCGTCGTTGCTCACGCACCGGTACCTCCATGATCTCACGCTGCAACTTTTGCTGATCGCTAAGATCCATTATTACTCCGGCGAATAAACGCGTGTGCTTAAGGTTAATGTCGCCAATTGACAGATTCATAGGGAATTGACTGCCGTCCTTACGTTGTCCAACCAGTTGTCGTCCTATACCAATTATTTTACCAACACCGCTTTCAAGGTAGTTCGCAATATATTGATCATGTGATTTTCGTATAGTCACTGGCATCAGGCGATTAACACTTTGGCTCACTAATTCATCCCTGGTGTATCCGAACATAGCCTCGGCAGACGGGTTTATATACTGGATATGGCCATCGGTATTTATTAAAATTATTCCTTCGCCGGCTGTTTCGGCGAGTGTCCGAAAGGTTTCTGCCTGCTGTTCGATTTTCTGTGAAATCGGCTCCGAAATACGAAAGAAAAACCAACTCGATATTAGAACGATTATAAAGCCGAGGCTGAGCGAAATTATTCCGGTTTGAATGAAGGGGCCTCTAATTTCGGATAGATCGATCTTGGCAACCAGCCCCAGGTCTAATACGGAAACCGGCTCGTAGGCAGCAAGTACCCGTTCACCCCGATA
>JAOUJX010000053.1 GCA_029882955.1 Gammaproteobacteria bacterium | reverse complement strand
GTACAGAAAACGTCTTTGTGTGCGATCGGTACCCCGGTGAGCAACTGCGCTTCGCCACTGGCGATTCGCTGGTCGGCAGCTTTGGCCTGTTGCAGTGCGAGATCTTCGGTGATACTGATGTAACAGTTAATTGCCGGGTTATGCTGCTTTATTGCGGCTAGATAATCCTGCGTGATTTCGACGCTGGAGAAATCCCTCTTTGTCAGGCCCTGTTGAATCTGGCTAATGGTTTTGTTCATATTGTAGCCCTCACTCGATGACTTTGGGAACGCGATACAATCCGCGTTCAACATCGGGTGCGATGCTCTGAAACTTGTCGCGTAAATTGGGCTCGGTGACGGCGTCTTCCCGTAATCTCTGCGTGGCGTCTAGTGGGTGGGCCATGGGTGTAATTCCGCTAGTATCGAGCTCGTTCATCTGCTCGACCAGGTTGAGAATATCGGTTAACGCCGAGGTATATTGATCGAGGTTTTCGTCATCGATTTGCAGACGTGCTAAATGTGCAATATTTCGCACATCTTCCGTTTTCAGGGTCATTTGAGGGGATTTCCAAAAGTGGTGATTGAAAAGCAGGCAAACTTAACATAATTTATACGTCAATATAAGCAAAAGGCATTGATTTTAATGGTTTCTTCCTTGCCGAAACGGTTGGCCGTTGATAGAGTACCCCAACTTTATGAATAAGACACACCGACAGGGATTTTTCTGTCATCGCGCACCACTTAACACTAAAAATTGGGTTAAAAGCTAAGTATGTTTGCAGCTATTCGAGGTCTGCTATCCAACGATTTATCGATCGATCTGGGTACTGCCAATACGCTCATCTATTCCAGAGGACAGGGAATTGTATTAAACGAACCATCGGTAGTCGCCATTCGCCAGGATCGTGGTCCCGGGGGGCCGAAATCTATCGAAGCAGTCGGTACCGAGGCAAAGAAAATGCTGGGTCGAACTCCTGAGAACATTACTGCTAAACGGCCGATGAAAGACGGCGTTATTGCCGATTTCACCTACACCGAAAAAATGCTGCAGCACTTCATTCGAAAAGTGCACGAAAATCAGTTTCTGCGACCGAGCCCACGTGTCCTTATCTGTGTTCCCTGTGGAGCGACTCAGGTCGAACGTCGAGCGATACGTGAGTCTGCACTCGGAGCCGGCGCTCGCAAGGTTTACCTGATCGAAGAGCCGATGGCTGCCGCGATTGGTGCAGGCATGCCGGTCGACGAAGCCCAGGGCTCGATGGTACTCGATATCGGTGGTGGCACTTCCGAAGTCGCGGTCATGTCGCTAAACGGTATCGTCTATTCGGCATCTGTTCGAATCGGTGGTGATCGTTTTGACGATTCGATAATCAATTATGTGCGTCGCAATTACGGCATCTTAATTGGTGAAGCCACAGCCGAGCGGATTAAGGTTGAAGTTGCTGCGGCTTATCCTGGTAAGGATTTGCTGGAAATGGAAGTGAAAGGTCGTAATCTCTCTGAAGGCGTTCCGCGTAGCTTTACTCTGAACAGTAATGAAATTCTCGAAGCCTTGCAGGATCCGTTATACGGGATTGTCAGCGCGGTCAAGAATGCACTCGAACAGACGCCGCCCGAACTGGGTTCTGATATTGCAGAACGCGGTATTGTACTAACCGGTGGCGGTGCCCTGTTACGTGATCTGGATCGGTTGATCATGGAAGAAACTGGTTTGCCGGTCATTATTGCCGAGGATCCGCTGACCTGTGTCGCGCGTGGCGGTGGTCGTGTACTGGAAATGATCGACGAGCACGGACTGGACTTTCTCGCAGTCGAGTAAGCGGGAGATCTGGCGCACTCAAGCGAGATCATGAAACAGGCGTTAAATCAAACTCGTTATGCCACCTTACATACGCTGATACTAGTCAGTATCTGTATCGCGTTGATGGTCGTCGACCATCGTTTCAAACAGCTCGAAGCTGTTCGCGCCAATATTTCACTGGTGTTATCGCCTTTACGCTATCTGGTGAGCCTGCCAGCGTTAACCGGCAACTGGGCAAGTGAATGGTTTTCTACGCATACCGAAGTAATCGACGACAATGTTTTCCTGCGCTCCGAAGTGCGCCTGCTCAACGCACGTCTGCAAAAGATGAAAGTGCTGGAGGAAGAAAATATTCGATTGCGAAACCTGCTCGGGTCATCGCAGAATCTAGCCGATCAGGTGTTGGTTGCTGAGTTATTATCGGTTGATCAAAATCCTTATCGGCAGCTGATAGAAATAAACCGCGGAACCGTTGATGGTGTAGACCTCGGTCACGCGGTGATCGATGATTTTGGCGTTATGGGGCAGGTTATTCATGCCAATCGGCAATCGGCGACAGCAATTTTAATATCCGATCCCGATCATGCCACGCCCGTGCAGTTTATTCGCAGCGGGATTCGCTCGGTCGCTTTTGGAAATGGAAGTACCGATCAACTGGAGATTCGTTTTTTGCCGGCTACAGCGGATATCAGGATTGGCGACGAACTGGTAACTTCCGGACTTGGTGGACGCTTCCCGGCCGACTATCCCGTCGCTACAGTCAGTTCTATTCGCGAAGACCTTACGCATGGTTTTGTCTCGGTATTTGCAATACCCAAGGCGCGTCTCGATAGTAGTCGTGAAGTGCTGGTCATTAAGCCGCGGGAGCAGGAATGATAAATCTACGCTATCTGGTAATTTATCTAAGCCTGGTGGTTGGGCTGATACTGATGATTTTGCCCCTACCCGACTGGGTTCAGGCTTACCGTCCGAACTGGGTCGCCTTAACTTTAATCTACTGGAGTATGGCTTTACCCAGAAAAGTTGGTCTCTGGTATGCTTTTTTCACCGGGCTACTGGTCGATACGCTGCTGGGTACGTTACTGGGCGAGCATGCTCTGGCGTTGGTAATCATCATGTACGTGAATATGAATCTTTATCTACGTATTCGCGTTTTGTCTTTATCACAGCAGTCCGTTTATATATTCAGTCTGCTTTTCATTTACCAGTTGATTATTTCATGGATTGAAGGTGTTATGGGTCGCTCCACACCGCTTTCGCTATACCTGGGCGCACCGCTTATCAGCACTTTGATCTGGCCCTGGGTTTTTGTCATTTTACGGGACATCCGCCGTAAATCGATGTTGAGTTAAGCAAAATGCAATATCTGTTTATCGAAACTGACGATCAGCTTGCGAGCTTTTGTCAGCAGCTCGCGAGTGAGTCGTATTGCGCCGTCGATACCGAGTTCGTCCGTGAGAAAACCTATTACCCGCTATTATCGCTCATACAGATTTCCGGTGAGCAGCATATGGCCTGCATTGACCCGTTCGCGATCACCGATTTCGAGCCACTGCGACAGCTTTTTCAAAAGCCTGAATTACTGAAAGTATTCCACTCGCCGAGCCAGGATCTGGAAATTCTGTACCAGCATTTTGGCGAGGTGCCTACGCCGGTATTTGATACTCAGCTCGCGGCGGCTGTACTCGGTTACCAGCATCAGATCAGTTACGCCGATCTGGTATTTGAAGTAACCGGTACCCGGTTAGAGAAGAAATATACCCGCGCTGACTGGAGCAAACGCCCACTATCGAAAGACGAAATTGATTATGCGATGGACGATGTGCGTTACCTGATGCCGGTTTATCGCCAGATTAAACAGGATTTGGAAGCTAAAAATCGAACCAGCTGGATCGAAAAAGACCTCGATACGATGAGCTTATCATCTACTTACGAGGTCGATGTTTCCAGTCAATGGCATCGGTTAAAAGGCATACAGAAATTAAAAGGTGTGCAATTGCAGATTGCCCGAAAACTGTGCGAGTGGCGCGAACTGCGAGCTCAGCAGAAAAACAGGCCGAGACGATGGATTGTAGCCGATGACTGGATTATAGAAATCGCCCGAAAAAAGCCTACCAAACTAGAAGATTTAGCACTGATTCGTGATATCCCGGCTAAAGTGGCCGAGCATCAGGGGCCTGCTTTGATTGATATCGTAAATCAGTCTTTACAATCCAGTGCTTCGGAATGGCCAGAAACATTGAAGCCGCAGCAGCTGAGTTTGCATCAGCAGGCACTGGGAGATTGTTTGATGGGCTTGTGCCGCATTATCGCCGATGACAATAATATTGCCCTGGCGACTTTTGCGACGCGTAAAGATATCGATAATTTGATCACTAATCGAAAAAGCAGCCGTCTCGCGCAAGGCTGGCGATTTAGCATGGCGGGTGAACAATTATTAAGTTTTATTTATGGTCAGTCGACGCTCGCCGTCGACGATGGTCGGATATGCCTGAGCGGCAAAAGCGGTGCTACTGAACCAGAAAGCTCGAAAATAGCAGCTCACTGATATCTTCGTTACCGGTCATTTCGACGATCTTTTCCTTTATTTGAGCGGTCGCTATTTTACGAATTTCTTCGCGTTTGGAGGGTGATTTCATATCGATAGCGCTTTGTTCGCTGAGTAGAACGATTAACTCATGGCGTATGGCAGGAAGGTGGGTGGTAATTAAAGCCTCGGAGGCTGAATCTGCTAATAACAGATCGGCCTGAAGCCGCAGGAATGTGAGTCTTTTACTGTCATTACTCAAATTCATTACCATCGCATCACCGAGCGAGACGTAAGCGGTGTTTTTTGCCTCCGATCCTTCGGTTTTATCATCTTCCGCAGCCCAGACCTGTGTAGTAGAAACCAGAATCGAGAAAAAGATAGGTAACAATAATTTTTGCATGGCTTTTTCCTAATGCATATGTAGTATGGTTTATAGAATACTTTAGCAGAAAAATTTTATTTTTATTCAATGATTACGATAGAAAAAATACAGCAGTTAATCGAGCAGGGAATGTCTACAGAGTCAGTTGAAGTCAGCGGCGCTGAAGGTAAATATGTTGCTCACGTCGTTAGTGAAGCCTTCAACGGCCAGACCCCGATTAAGCGGCATAAGCTGGTTTATGCCTGCGTCAATGCTGAGATCGCCTCAGGAGCTTTGCATGCACTGACGATAGTGGCTAAAACTCCGGACGAAGTCGCCTAATTCGGTCAGTCTTCACCGGGTTATCTTTACGTGGTGTTGGGTTACTTGCGCCAAATTCGATTGACTGCCGGCAGGCTACGCAATTTTTTCATGATACGTGCCAGATGAATCCGGTCGTTCACCGTTATGACAAATTCTATGGTGGATATTCGACCGTCTTTTTCGGTCAGATTAACCTGTTCGATATTCGAATACATATCGGCAATTGTAGCCGATAGGTTGGCCAGTACGCCGCGTTGGTTGGTGACCTGCACGCGTATAAAAGCAAGATATTCCCCTTCGACGTGTTCGGACCATTGCACCGATAGCTGGCGGTCTTCACTGGAAGTTTCGGTCATATTACGGCAGCTTTGCTGGTGTACCACGATCCCTTTACCTGATGACATAAAGCCGACTATGGCATCGCCAGGAACGGGTCGACAGCACTTGGCAAATGAAACGACCATGCCTTCAGTCCCCCTGATTGCCAGCGGCTTCCCCCGGTCGTCGAAAAGGGTTTCATCGTCTTCGATCTCGTACATGGCTTTTGCCACCAGACTGGAATTACGATTACCAAGACCAATTTCGGCCAGCAATTCCTGCTGGTCGGTCATGCGGTATTTTTCCAGCACCCGCGTAAAGCGATCCTTGGTCAGGGCTTCTTCGCGACCGACTATCTGACTGATTGATTGTTGTAATAAACGCTGACCTAGTGAAATCGCTTCAGTTTTCTGTAGTGATTTAAGAAAGTGCCGAATATTCGTGCGTGCTTTTGCGGTGATAACAAAATCAAGCCAGCTTGGGTGTGGACGACTGGCCTCGGAACAGACGATATCGATGGTCTGACCGTTATAAAGCCGGCTGCTCAAGGGTGACATGCGGTTATCGATGCGCGCCGCGACGCAGGTATTACCGACATCGGTATGCACAGCATAGGCAAAATCGACCACGGTTGAGCCCCGTGGCATTTTCTTGATATCACCCTTGGGCGTAAAGACATAGATTTCATCGGGAAATAAATCGACTTTAACGCTTTCCAGAAACTCCTGCGAGCTGCCGGATTTCTGTTGCATTTCGAGCAGGCTTTTGAGCCATTCCAACGCACGGGACTGGGCCGATCCAGTGCTATTTTCGCCTTCTTTATATAACCAGTGAGCGGCAATCCCGGACTCGGCGAACTGATCCATATCTTCAGTGCGGATTTGCACCTCAATCGCAACTCCATGGGGCCCAAACAAACTGCTATGCAGTGATTGATATCCGTTGGTTTTGGGGATCGCGAGATAATCCTTAAACTTACCCGGCAGCGGTTTATACAGATTGTGCATCACGCCGAGTACTCGATAACAGTCGTCTACCGACTCGGTCGTGATACGCACACCGAAGACGTCGGTGAGTTCTTTGAAACTGATATTCTTTTCTTTCATCTTGCGATAAATGCTATGAATATTTTTTTGCCGGTATTTGACTGTTGCTTTGATGCCGGCCTGTTCCAGGCGTTCGCGGATCGCCGCTTCAATAGTATTGAAAATTTCCTTGCGGTAACCCACTACTTCCTTGCAGGCACTGACCAGGGCACGATAACGCATGGGATAAGCCGCGCTAATTGACAAATCGAGTAGCTCATGTCGCATTTTGAAAATGCCAAGCCGGTTCGCTATGGGTGCGTAAATATCCATGGTTTCGCGAGCAATACGTCGGCGTTTTTCTGGACGCATAATTTCCAGAGTGCGCATATTATGCAATCGGTCGGCGAGTTTAATAATGATGACCCGAATGTCTTTCACCATCGCCAGCATCATCTTGCGGAAATTTTCCGCCTGCGCTTCGGCTTTGCTGCGAAAATCGATCTTGGTAAGTTTGCTCACACCATCGACCAGGTCCGCGACCTCTTCTCCGAACTCTTCGGCGAGAGACTCCTTTAAAGTCGGTGTATCTTCGATGACGTCGTGCAGAATCGCAGCGATGATGCTATTGCAGTCCATTCGCATCTCGGCGAGGATGCGGGCAACCGCGACAGGGTGGCTGATATAAGGCTCGCCTGAAACCCGGCTCTGGCCTTCGTGAGCACGTGCGCCGAGCAAATAAGCCCGATAAACCTCTTCGACCTGCTGAGGTTCGAGATAATCTGATAATTCCTCACAGAGCTCGGTAATTTTGGTGCGATCTTCATCGACCGGTTGCTGATCAGAGATTACCTTGAATAAGTTGGCGTTTTCCGCCCTCGACATGACTTTAATTCCACACTCGCGATAAATTTAAAATTAAGAGATTTACCAGTTATTTATATCATATCTGGCTGTTGGTCGTAGGGGTAAATCAAATGCGGCCGTCAAACTTTCTGACGACCGCGGAATTATTACTGGGAGGGGTACTGCTTACAAATTATTGATCGTGATGCTGCTCGGCATTCATGCTGGCCTGAGCAATTTGACGAATGAGGTCGTCATCGGTCGAGATTCTTTCGATTTGGCGCTGTGCTTCCATTTCATCCATGCCCTCGACTGAAACCAGGTTTTCGGCGATTTCGCGCAGTGCAATAACAGTCGGCTTATCGTTTTCGGCCGGAACTAACGGGTCTGCACCCTGGGCGATTTGTCTTGCGCGACGCGCTGCTAGCAAAACCAGGTCAAAACGGTTTTCTACGTGTTCGAGACAATCTTCAACAGTGATTCGTGCCATATTCCATGCTCCACTAAAAGGGCGAGTCAAAAAAGGGGCGTAATGATAGCCAAAAGCTGGCTAAATCTAAACCTTTTCTTGTGGTATTGATTCAATTAATGTCTTATTTTTGGCTTTTTGACGCGCTAAAGTCATCCCCTGGCAATGAATGATACATTCCAGGTCATACAGGGCCTGATTGAAGTCCTCATTGATGACCAGGTATTGGGCGTCATTGTAGTGCGACATTTCGCGATCTGCGGCCAGCATTCTTCGTTCTATAGTCGTCGGGTCATCGGTACCACGATCGGTTAAGCGTTGTTCGAGCACTGTCCGCGAGGGGGGCAGAATAAATACGCTCACCGTATCTGGCATTTTCTGCTTTACCTGGCGCGCACCCTGCCAGTCGATTTCGAGAATCACGTGGCGGCCGCTTTCGAGGAGTTTTTCTACCGACTCCTGCGCGGTGCCGTAAAAATTGTCGAAAACCCTGGCATGTTCCAGAAAAGCATCTTCGCTAACCATACGCTCAAACAGTGCCGTATCGATAAAATGGTAATCACTGCCATCGACTTCGCCCGCGCGCATGGCACGCGTTGAATGTGAGACACTGACTACCATCGAATCGGGCTTTCTTGCCAGCAGGGCTTTGATCAAACTGGTTTTGCCCGCGCCCGAGGGCGCCGAGATGGTAAATAGGCAGGCGGTATTCATACAGGATTCCAGTCGGTTGATGCTTTAAGGGTTGTCGGCTACATATTGTAATGACAGTTGGAGTCTAGCCCAATACACTTGCGACATTTAATTTTTCGCTAAACATTATGCTCGACCCCGATTATCTTCGCCGCTTCGAAGGACTATCACGTGTTTATGGAGTGGCGGCTCTGGCACATCTACAATCTGCTCATTTTTGTATCGTTGGTGTCGGTGGTGTCGGCTCCTGGGCAGCCGAAGCCGCCGCACGTTCTGGTATTGGCCAGATTACTCTGATTGACCACGACGACATCGACATCGGTAACACTAACCGACAATTGCATACGCTTGAAAACACAATTGGCCAGGCAAAGGTCGTGGCTCTCCGGGAGCGTATTTTGCAAATCAATCCACAATGCGAATGCTATGCCATCGATGACCTGGTGACGCGTAGCAGCCTGGAGAAATTTAACCTCGAGCAATACGATTATGTTGTCGATGCTATCGATAACGCGGTGCATAAACTGTCGTTAATGCATTTCTGCCGGAGGCATAAAATCGCTTTTGTCAGCACCGGTGGTGCTGGCGGCCAGACCGATCCCACCAAAATAGAAATTGCCGATCTAACACAGACTTATAATGATCCATTATTAGCCAAGGTACGGGCAGGTCTAAGGCAGCAAGTCGGTTACACCAGGAATCCGAAACGACGTTTTGGAATCGATTGCGTGTTTTCGACCGAACAACCGTTATATCCAGCAGGTGATGGGACTATCAGTTATGAGAAGCCTGAAATGCCCGAAAGGACCACTCTGGATTGCGCCACCGGCCTGGGGTCATTTGTCGGGGTGACGGCCTGTTTCGGCTTTACTGCGGTTTCTCACGCTATCAGGAAGTATTTGAAGCGTTGTGAGGTAACAACACTTCAAAAGGATTAATGATTCGCAGCGTCCTTGAAAAAAGGCAGGTACTCACTCCAGTCTGAAATAGGACCCTGGTGGGCAAAAATTACTACTCCCTGTTTGTCGAGAACGTAGCTGGTAGGAAAGGCCGTGGCGATACTCCGGTCATGGATTGTTTGTGCGTCTGTCAGTTTCAGTTTATCGTCCGCACTGCCGGTTACGCCTGAATTATAGAGTGGTAAGTTTGTCAGGTCATTTTCCCGCGTCCATTGCAATGAAGTCTGAAAAGGTTCGCGCACCTGCAACATGATCATCGCCACCTGCCCCGGCAGTTGCTGTTTTAAATCCAGATAAAACTGCTGCAAAGACGGTAACTCACGCATACAGGGCGGGCACCAGGAACCCCAGAAATGTACCAGTGTTACAGTGCCTCGAAAATCGGCAATAGTTTTTAATTTGCCAGATTGGTCGCTGAATTCCAGGTTGTGAAAACGCGCGCCTCGATGAGTCCCTGTCGGTGCAGTTTGTGCTGCCGCTTCATTTGCATAAGGCCGCCACAGTCGTGGCCAGTTGGAGCGGTCAAACACCAGTTGGTCGTTCAGGGCATACACCACACAGGTTTGTGCCGTATGTGACTGACACTGTTGCAGCGCAGCTTCACGCGCCTCCTGTTCACTAATCCGGCCAGCGCTCCATGCCCAACCACCACCTGGTGCTATAGCGAAGGCCTTGTGATCATATGAATAATTGTACTCGATAAAATTATCGCGGGCGCGCGAACCAACCTGTGGAATGTCGGCGGCATCGAGCTGATCGAGCGCTATGGTCACAGAGGGCTGGAGGAAGGCCGCGATCAACAACAAAAGGCGTACGGACAGGGTCAAGGCTATTCCTCGTCCTCTACTTCTTCCCAGCCGCTAACCATCGCCTTGATGTGTGAGGTTGCGGTATGACCGGCTGTCGCAAGGTAAATATGAGCGATAAGGAAGATGAGCATCATGAATGCAGCGATAACATGAAACAGTGCTACGTACTCGAGGTTAAGCCAGCCAAATCCCCAATCCTGCCAGGAATCGTAGAACAGGTAGAACCAGCCACTGGTCCATATAATCGGGCTGATGACAACCAGTACGAACAGGTAAGCTATCCGTTGCAGGGGATTGTGCTTGCGCAAGGTGGTCTGATGGAATGGATGCGGTGCATTGGTAAAAATTCCAGTCAGATAAAAACTCATCATGGCCTGCACTTTTTCTGTGGTGGGGATGTACTGTTTCCACTCACCGGTAGTGATATGCCAGAAGATCGCGAACACCCACAGAGCCACCAGTGACCAGGCGGCAATGGTGTGGATTTCAACAGCAGACTCGAAGCCGAAAAAGCTGTAACTACCGTGAGTTTCGAAACCGGTCAGCATCAGCGTCATAATCAGCAAGGCCTGCGTCCAGTGCCAGATTCTCTCGAAGCGTTTAAACACATAAATACGAGTCATTTTATTGTCTCCTTTTGTGCATGACGATGCGGATGCCACCATGGGCTACAACACCAATCAGGGTTAACAGGGCGAGTATCCAGCCAATCTTGTCGACCACCGGAGTATTATCGCGGCCGGGCATGTATACGCCGGAGATGTTCTGCAGGCGACCATTTTCCCGGTGGCATTGTGCGCAGGTCAGGGCGTCTTCTTTGGGTGCGACCATGTGGGTAATCGGCCAGCTCATTTCGGTTTCGACAAAATCCATCTCGCCGCTGTATTCGACCCCGACAGAAGCCATGCCAGCTTCCATCGATTTTTCCCAGTCATAGTTAGTCCAGAAAGAGGCTTCGGACTTACCCGCTGTGTGGAATACGGCCAGGGTCTGGTTACCGACATCGTAGGGCTGTTTGCCGGTAAATTTTTTCACCGGCCAGATACGAGACTCGGGATCGTCGGGTCCGCCAAGAAACTCGTTGATCTTGACCTTGTTCTGACCGTCCACCTTGTCTCCAAACAAAGTATATTTGACGTTGCCATTGAACCAGACGTATTCCGGTATGACGTAACGATCGTAGGTGAAATCACCCTTCTTGCTGTCATAAATGACACGACCATGACTACCGCGTACCAGAAGTCGCTTGCCGTCTTCGGTTAACTTACCAGCGGTTGACCAGTCCCAGGTCATTTTGGTCGCCAGTGGCCCACGCGCATATTCCGGAATATGGCAGGTCTGACAGGCCACCTTGTTGGCATGATGATTGAGCCGCTCAGCCTGCTCCACGGACTTGTGCGGTGCATTGCCGTGACAGGCCCGGCAAGTGGTCGGGTTACGGTCACCGTTGTTACCGCGAATCAGCACACCTTCCTGATCCGTCGCAGTGGGCGCGTAGCGGCTGCCTGAAACTTCGTGAGAATTACTCTCGTGACATTTCCCACAGGAAAAATTCAACCCATCACTTTCCATATGGATATCGAGATAACGTTGCGGATTATTCAGTGAGCTGTCCAGATCACCATGTTTGACCGCATTGCCACCACCTCCGTAGAAATGGCAGGCGCCACAAGTTTCGCGACTGGTTTTGCCAATGTTTTTAGCGATTTTGGTTAAATCGGTCGGCTCTCGGAATTTCCCGGATTTCGGTGGCCATTCCATGGTTTTGTAATTGGGATGTCCGGACAGACCGGGCAATTTTTTATACTTGCCGGTAGTGTCGTGACACACCAGGCAGTCAACTGCACTCTCCTGGGAAAAGTCGAACTTGTCATCCTTCCAGCCATAACCGACGTGACAGGCGCTACAAAACTCCTGATTGGAGGAAGTAGCTGTACAAAAATTGTTGATCACGTTTTTCTTGCCAAGCCGCTGCTTGGTTTCAGGGTTAATGAACTCCCAGGTCCAGTGCTTGGTATTGTGCACCTGTTTGGCGGCTTCGGTGTGGCATGCGAGGCAGGCTTCCGTCACCTCCGGGCCACTCTTGAAGTCGACATCAAGTTCCTTGAATTTTGAGTGATCAGCGGTCGAGCCAATATTGGCTGACTTTTCTACCTCGTCGGGCGCTTTCTCTACCACCTCGCTGGTAGTGGTTTGTGCATTCACCACGCCTGCGGTGAATGGCAGCAAAACGGCTGCCAGCATCACTAACCGCAGCAAATTTTTACCTGTGTTGTTCATCGTACTGTCTCCAGTAAAATCTTTTTTACTGAACCTTCGCCCAGCGGATGGAAATTAAAATTAGCAACCTGGGTCATCACTACCTCCAGCAGCTCCACCACCACCCGGACGTTTTTTGATGAGCGGTGGTGCGGGTTTGGATGCATCGAAAGTGATAAAGACTTTCTGGTCAGCCGCGACTTTGGTCATAATCTCGTCGACCTTGCTACCAAATAGCTTACCCATCAGGCCCGCATTCATGGTCGCGATATAAGTCTTACCATCCTGTTTTTTGTAGACGGTAATGGTGCAGGGCATCAAAATAGATAATA
Organism: Gammaproteobacteria bacterium; assembly: GCA_029882955.1. Lineage (GTDB taxonomy): Bacteria > Pseudomonadota > Gammaproteobacteria. Next base: position 2,180 of record JAOUJX010000053.1, on the reverse strand, counting down.
GTCGTGTTTCATCGTCCTTGAGCAGCGGTCCTGAATAATCGGTGCTACAAGCTTCAACCAGCAATACCGGCAGTACATTACTACCTGCGGCGTTAACCGCTTTGCCAGGGTCGCGTAGGGCTGAAAGCTTCCAGCCATTTTCCGACAGGCTTTGCATATTGGCCTGGATCCTGGCCGCTGTTTCTTCTACACCGAACGGGCTTTCATATTCATTGAACATGAAAGCACCACCGTACTGCCAACCGAGTACAGCGAAAAACAACATACCGGCGAAGAAACCTGCAATAACTTTCATCATTTTCTTACTCCTGAGTAATCATATAAGCTATATAAGTAATTTATTATATTATAATATGATAAAGCAAGATTTTTCCTTGACTAAAGTCAATAATCGAAAAGCTTTATCGGTCAGAAGGTAATTGTACGGGCAGGTCTAAGGCAGCAAGTCGGTTACACCAGAAATCCGAAACGCCGCTTTGGCACCGATTGCGCCACTGGACTGGGGTCATTTGTCGGGGTGACGGCCTGTTTTTGTTTTACTGGGGTTTTGCATGCTACCAGGAAATATTTGAAGTATTGCGGGGGTTTAAGGTGAAGCTGCCGGAGTCAGGCCTGGCTCCGGCACTTTTATCATCAAGATTCCCTATTAAACTCGGGTCATATCCTGACCGCAGCACATCGGAGATTTGATCATTCCATGCCCGTCCGGGCACTTTGAAACAGCGACTTCGCTTCCATCGGCATCGATCGTGTCATGATCGAGTTCTTTATCGCAGGTCCCACAAGTCATAGTTCCAATACTCATTTCGCAAACATCGCATTTATAAACAGGCATTGCTTTCCCCCTTTTTTAATAAAATCCAAGTGTAACAACATAGTAGGGTGCAAGCTATGCACCTTTCCTGAACCGGTAGTATAGCATCAAGGTGTCGGAGTCAGTCCTGACGACGCCCCATTGCTAAAGCTCAATCGCGCCTAAATTGAGGCCATACTCCTTCGCACATTGCTTCGCTTCTTCATAGCCCGCATCCGCATGGCGCATGACACCGGTAGCGGGGTCATTCCATAGCACACGCTTGATGCGTTGTGCCGCTGCGTCAGTACCATCACAACAGATAACCATTCCAGCGTGTTGAGAATAACCCATGCCAACACCGCCACCATGATGGAAAGAAACCCAGGTAGCGCCCCCAGAAGTGCTGAGCAGGAGATTTAATAAGGCCCAGTCAGACACTGCATCGGAACCATCCATCATCGCCTCGGTTTCACGGTTGGGGCTTGCCACTGAACCCGAATCCAGGTGATCGCGTCCGATAACAACCGGAGCCTTGAGTTCACCGTTTTTAACCATTTCATTGAATGCCAGACCCAGGCGGTCACGGTCGCCGAGGCCTACCCAGCAAATTCTAGCGGGCAGGCCCTGGAAGCTGATGCGAGACTGAGCCATGTCCAGCCAGTTATGTAGATGGGAGTCGTGAGGAATCAGCTCTTTAACTTTTGCGTCTGTTTTATAAATATCTTCCGGGTCTCCCGATAGCGCCACCCAACGAAACGGACCGACACCTTTGCAGAAAAGTGGACGGATATAAGCGGGCACAAATCCGGGGAAGTCGAAGGCATTTTTGACGCCCTGATCGAAGGCCTCCTGACGGATATTGTTACCATAATCCACAGTCGGAATACCTCTGGAATGAAACTCGAGCATGGCCTGTACGTGCACTGCCATCGATTTCCTGGCTTCGGTTGCTACCAGATCTGGATCGGTGGCTCGTTTCATTTCCCATTGCTGCATAGTCCAGCCAATCGGCAGGTAACCGTTGACCGGGTCGTGCGCCGAGGTCTGGTCGGTTACCAGATCGGGCTTGATACCCCGCTTAACCATTTCGGGTAGTAATTCGCCACCATTACCTAACAGCCCTACCGAGACGGCTTCGCCTTTAGTGCAGGCTTCGTCGATCAATTTTAGCGCCTCATCGAGACTGCCGGCTTTCTTGTCCAGATACTTCGTGCGCAGACGAAAATCGATGCGAGTTTCATCGCATTCAATGCAAAGGATACTGTAACCCGCCATAGTCGCGGCCAGGGGCTGCGCGCCACCCATGCCGCCAAGACCCGAGGTCACAATCCATTTACCCGAGGTATCACCATCGAAATGCTGACGCCCGGCTTCGACGAAAGTC